>NZ_JBEXWT010000053.1:0-62273 GCF_040629945.1 Kitasatospora sp. NPDC005856
GGGGGGCCTCGGGGGGGGGGCCCCCCCCCGCGTGGGCCCCCTTGGCTCGGG
Source organism: Kitasatospora sp. NPDC005856 (assembly GCF_040629945.1). Classification (NCBI taxonomy): domain Bacteria; kingdom Bacillati; phylum Actinomycetota; class Actinomycetes; order Kitasatosporales; family Streptomycetaceae; genus Kitasatospora; species Kitasatospora sp. NPDC005856. The sequence goes on from NZ_JBEXWT010000053.1 coordinate 52, forward strand.
GGGGCCCCGGGCCCCCGGGGGGCCCCCCCCCGCGGCCGCCGGTGTGGTGCGGGGTGGATCAGGAGTGGGTGACGGAGCCGCAGGCGAAGGAGGACAGCGGCAGGAAGCCGAAGCTCTTGATGTCGTTGGCGCCGTTGGCGCAGATCCAGCCGCCCTTGCCGAAGATGGCGCGCAGGGTGGCGTTCGAGGTCCACTCGGCGTCACGGAAGACGTTGTAGACCACGCGGGCGTAGGGGGTGGCCGCGAAGGTGGAGCTGATCGTCTTGGCCGTGGTGTCGACCGGACCACCGGTGGTGTTGTCGACGTTGCGGATGGTCAGCGGGCCCTGGACGTCGGAGCCGCTGCCCTTGCCGTAGTAGACCTGGCCGATGTAGTGGGCCACGGAGTAGGGGACCAGCGCGTTGACGTCGGCCAGGGCCGTGTCGCTGCCCTGGTTCTCCTGGGTGCCGCTGATGACGCAGGCACCGGGGGTGACCGCGACGCCGCCGCCGATCGTGGTCAGGAAGAACGAGCGGGTGCCGGAGTTGGTCTGCGGCAGGAAGGGCTTGATGGTGGCGTTCGGCAGCGACGGGTCGATCTGGTTCCAGGTCGTGACCGCGCAGGTGTAGATGTCCTTCAGGTTCGCGGTGCTCAGGTTCGCCGGGGCGTTGCCGGTGGCCGGGGCGGCCCAGGCGACGGCGTCCTTGGCCAGCGCGACGAAGTCGTCGGTGGTCGGGTCCGAGGCCTGCGGGCCGCGCGAGGAGCGGGCGAAGTCCACCGTGGCCTTGGTGTAGGTGTTCAGCGCGGTGATGCCGGCGCCGGAGCCGTTCGGGCGGGTGATGGTGGTGGCACCGGTCTTGGGGGTGATCGGCGAGGTGCCGGTCGCGTCCCAGCTGTAGACGCGGGGGGCGTTCGGGTCGGTCAGCGACGCGTTGTAGTCGGCGGCGAGCTGGTTCAGCACCGACTGGGTGGTGTCGGAGCCGGTGCCCACGAAGTCGATGGCGCGCGGGGTGACACCGGCGGCCGGGTCGGCGACGGCGGTGCCGCCCACGACGGTCGCGATGGAGGTCGCCAGCGCGGCGACGGTGAGCAGCTTGGCAGCGGTCTTGCGCATGTTCCTCTTCCTCCGGGGGAGAGACGTACATCGCGTGAACCCGCACTCCGTTCGGGAGTCCGGGGCCGTGTGGCCGCGTCCGCTGCGGCCTCGCCGGCAGTGCCGATCCTGTCCGGCGGGGAGGTTCCGCCGGAAGAGACGTCGGGTCCGGCCGGAGAATGTCGACTCATCGGTTCGGCGAGGTTTAGCCACTGGTCAGCGTGCACGTGACACGGGCACTTCCGGGCCCGTGAGCCCGGTCGACGTTCTTCTCCAGGAGGCTGCTCGGGGTGTTGCCGGAAACCTGTCCTTCACCGGAACAGCACGCGGGGAGACCCGATGGAGGCGGCCCTTCCGGGAACGCCGACAGGGCGGTCCGCCACCCGGCGGACCGCCCTCGGTCCGGATGCTCACAGCGGCCAGCGGCCGTCCCGCCCCGATCGCCGCAACTCCTGCCCCACCCACTGCAGTCCGGCCAGGAACCCCTCGATCCCCGCCTGGCACTGGTCCCGCCGCAGGTACCCCCGCGCGCTGCGGGCGACCGGAACGGCGTCGGCCGCCCCCCGCCGGGTGCTGCGCACCGGCAGGTAGGCGGCCCAGACCCACTGACGCCCCTCGGACTGGCCGACCGAACATCGCAGTGCGGCCCGCTCGATCAGCAACTGCCGTACAGCCTCGGCGAGTTCCTCCTCGCCGCGGTAGGTCCGCACGCCGACCCCGAGCGGCCGCCCGTTGGCGGCCCGCAGCGCCCAGCCGAGACAGCGGTCCGCCGCCGGCACGATCAGCAGCCGCGGACCGCGCCGCTCAGCGGCCATCGGTGCGTCTCAACGGCACGGCGGGTTCCGGGAGTTCGCGCGGCGGCTGCTTGGAGAGCAGCACCACGAACCGTCGGAAGGCGTTCTGGCAGGTCGCGTACCGCTCGTACGCGCGGCTGGAACGCACCTCGGGGAGTGCCCGCGAACCCGGGACGACCCAGATCCAGCCGATGCCCTCCCGTACGTGGGTGATCCGCGCGGTCAGCCCGGTCGCTGCGGCGCGCAGGCCGTCGAAGCTCCGCTCGGCCTCACCGGCCGTCTCGAACGCGGCCGGGGTGATCGCGACCACCCGCCCGTTGGGCGCCTTCAGCTGCCAGCGGTAGCGCCCGTCCGCCGCCCGTTCGGCGCGGAACCCCCCTCGACTTGCCCCTGCTGCGGTGTAGCCGCGGCCGGCAGCGTTCACTGCCCCCTCCGTCCGGTTGCCTCCGGATTCCCCTCCGAGCGGGAGCAAAGCTATGTGTGCACACGGAGGCCCCGAAAGCCCAGAACGTTCACAACTTGCGCTGTTGGTCGGGAAGTTCTCTCTCGTTTAACTTTCACGCTTCTTGGTCGGGAACCCGTCCAATACCGGTCCGATACCGATCCGAACCCGGTCCAAAATCGGTTCCAAAGCACTCCGGAACCGGCCCTGAACGACCTGGAACGCTCAGAGCCGGGCGGTCCAGCGCACCAGCGTCCCCTTCCGGTACGGCCCGCTCTCGTACCAGGCGTCGCCGCCGAGCGCCTCGGCCCGCCGGGTGAGGTTGAGCAGTCCGCTGCGCCGGCCGCCCGACGGGATGCCCACCCCGTCGTCGGTCACGGTGAGCAGGACACCGGGCCGCCCGCCCCGGTCCAGCGCCTCCGGGTCGCCGCCCACCGGGCGGCCCCCTTCGTCCAGGTGGATGGTCGCGTCGATCTCCACGCCGACCCGCGAGGCGCGCGCGTGCCGGGCCGTGTTGGAGAGCATCTCGCGCAGTGCCGCCAGCAGCTGACGGCCGGTCTTCTCGCCGACCAGGCTCTCCACCGGCCCGACGAAGCTCACCGCGGGCTTGAAGCCGAGCGCGGCCGCGGCCTGGCTGGCCTCGCGCAGCACCCGGGTGCGCAGGGTGTCCGGCGCGTCGCCGTGGTCGTCGTGCTGGAGGGCGTAGATGGTGGTGCGGACCTCCTGGATGGTGGCGTCCAGCTCGTCCACTGCCTTGCCGATGCCGACCTTCACCTCGGGGACGACCGCCCGCCGGGCGGCGCTCTCCAGCATCATCCCGGTCGCGAACAGCCGCTGGATCACCAGGTCGTGCAGGTCGCGGGCGATCCGGTCGCGGTCCTGGAAGACGGCCAGTCGCTGCTGGTCGCGCTGGCCCTCGGCGAGCCGCAGGGCGAGGGCGGCCTGCGAGGCGAAGGTCTCGGCGAGCTGCTTCTCGCTGTCGGTGAACGGCAGCGCACCGCAGGGGCGCCAGACGCAGAGCCCGCCGAGCACCCGCCCGGCGGCGACCATCGGCACGGCCAGGGACGGGCCGAAGCGGCGGGCGAGCCGGATCACCACGGTCGGATCGCTGGACATGTCGTCCAGGGAGACGCTCTCCCCCGCGAGCAGCCGGGCCGCGAAGCTCTCCCTGGGCAGCAGTTCGCCGCGGACGTACTCGGCCAGTTCGCCGGAGGCGTGGGCGATCCGCATCTGGCCGTCGCCCTCGACGCCGCCCTCCGGGCCGGTCGGCAGCAGGATCATGCCGAGCGCGGCGTCCGCCAGCTCCCGCACCTGTTCGGCCGCGACGGTCAGCGCCGTCTCGGCCTGCTCGGCGGAGAGCAGCGCGGTGGTGACGGCGGCGGCGCCGGCGATCCAGCGTTCGCGGCGGCGGCCCTCCTCGTACAGCCGGGAGTTCTCGATGGCCACGCCGGCCGCCGCGGCGAGCGCGTGCACCACCTGCTCGTCCTCGGGCGTGAAGGCGCCGCCGCCCTTCTTCTCGGTGAGGTAGAGGTTGCCGAACACCTCCGCGCGGACCCGGATCGGCACGCCCAGGAAGGTCCTCATCTGCGGGTGGTGCGAGGGGAACCCGGAGGAGCGCGGGTCGGCGCCGAGGTCGGTCAGCCGCAGCGGCTCGGGGCGGTCGATGAGCACGCCGAGGATGCCCCGGCCGGCGGGCAGTTCGCCGATCCCGGCGGCGGTCTCGTCGTCGACCCCGACGTGGATGAAGTCGGCCAGGCCGGTGCCGCCGGGGGCGATCACGCCGAGCGCCGCGTACCGGGCGTCGACCAGTTCGGCCGCGCCCACCGCGATCCGGTGCAGGGTGGCGTGCAGGTCCAGCCCGGCCCCGATCGAGACCACCGCCTCCAGCAGTCGCTGCATCCGGTCGGTGACCGCGGCGGCCGACTGGAGGCGCTCGGCGACCTCGGTGACCAGGGTGTCCAGCCCCAGCGAGGCGATCTCGGGCACCCGATGGGGAGTCGGCTCGGGAGTGGCCTCGGAGAGGTCCGGCGTGGGGTCCATGGAGAAAGCCTAGTTTGTACGCTTTTCAGCCGAAGGTCGGCGCGGCGGACAACGGGCGGCGGGCAACGGGCGGCGGGCGGCGGGCAACGGGCAGCGGAGCGGTGTGGCGGAGCGGTGTGGCGGAGCGGCCGGGCGGGGTGACTACCGGCCCACCGGCTCCAGCAGTCCGTCCGCCTCCCGCTCCCGCCGCCACATCGCGTGCAGCCGCCCGTCCGGATCGGCGACCAGCTCGGACCAGCGGCCCCGCTCGGCCACCCGCCCGCCGTCCAGCACCAGCACCTCGTCCACCGTGGCGTCGTCCAGCCCGGCCAGCCGGTGGGTGATCAGCACCGTGGTGCGGCCCTCGGTGGCGGCCAGCAGGTCGGCGGTCAGGGCGTCGGCGGTGGGCAGGTCGAGATGCTCGGCGGGCTCGTCCAGGACCAGCACGGGGAAGTCCGCGAGCAGCGCCCGGGCGAGGGCGAGGCGCTGGCGCTGGCCGCCGGAGAGCCGGGCGCCGTGCTCGCCGACCATGGTGTCCAGGCCGTCCGGCAGGCCCTCGGTCCACTCCAGCAGCCGGGCGGCGGCCAGCGCGGCGCGCAGCTCGTCCTCCTCGGCGTCCGGTCGGGCCAGCCGCAGGTTCTCCCGCAGCGAGCTGTCGAAGACATGGGCGTCCTGGGCGCAGAGCCCGATCACCCGGCGGACGGACTCGCCCGCCAACGCGCGGCTGTCCACAGCCTGTGGACGGCCGTCGGCGAACGTCACCGTCCCGGCGCTCGGCTCCAGGAAGCGCAGCAGCGCCTGGGCGAGGGTGGTCTTGCCGGAGCCCGACGGGCCGACCACGGCGATCCGGCGGCCGGCCGCGAGGTCGAGGTCCACGCCGGCGAGCGCGTCCACCGGCTGCCCGGGGTGCCGGACGGTCAGCCCGCGCACCGCGACGGGCAGCGGCCGCTCGGGCAGCGCCACTGGTTCGGCGGGCTCGGTGACCGGGGGTTCCGCGGAGAGCACCTCGTCCAGCCGGGCCCGCGCGGCGCGGCTGCGCTGGCGGGCCTGGACGGCGAGCGGCATCCCGGTGACGGCTTCGAAGGCGGCCAGCGGGGTCAGCACCACCACGGCCAGGCAGACCGGCGCCAGCAGCCCGTCGCGCACCCCCTGGACGCCGACGGCGGCCGCGGCGGTCACGGTCAGCCCGGCGAGCAGGGTGATCAGCCCGGTGCCGAGGGCCGTGGTGGCGGCCGAGCGGGCGGCCAGCCCGGTCAGCGCGGCGTCGGCGGTGCGGACGGCGGTCAGCCGGCCGGGCAGGGCGCCGGCCACGGTGAGCTCGGCGGTACCGGTGAGGGCGTCCACCACGGCGGTGGCCAGGCGCCCGCGCGCCGGGGCCTGGCGCCGTTCGGCACCGGCCGACCAGCGCGCGCCCAGGGCGGGCACCAGCACGCCGGCGAGCAGCAGTCCGAGGCCGAGCACCAGCCCGGCGGCCGGGAGGAAGGCGGCCATCGCCACCGTCGAGGCCAGGGCGACCAGGCCGGCCACCGCGGCCGGTAGCCGCCAGCGCAGGTAGTGGTCCTGGATCGCGTCCACGTCGGCGACCAGCCGGGAGAGCAGGTCGCCGCGCCGGAAGGCCGGCAGTCCGGCCGGGGCGAGCGCGCTCAGCCGCCGGTAGACGGCGGCCCGCAGGGTGCCGAGGGTGCGCAGCACCGCGTCGTGCGAGACCAGCCGCTCGGCGTAGCGGAAGACGCTGCGGCCGATGCCGAAGGCCCGGACCGAGGTGACGGCCATCATCAGGTAGAGCACCGGCGGCATCTGGGAGGCCCGGGAGATCAGGTAGCCGGAGGTGGCCATCAGGGCGACGGCGCAGCCGAGGGCGAGTGCGCCGAGCAGGATCGAGAGCGCCAGCCGGGGGGTGGTGCCGCCCTCGGGCCCGGACTCCTCGGCAACGGCGGGGGCGGGGGTCGGCTTCCCGCTGTGCCGTCCGCGGTGCGCGAGCGGGACGGGCGACGGAGCGGGCGCGGCGGCGGGCGCGGCGGCGGCCCCCGCCAGCCGTACCCGCTGGTCCGCGACGGCCAGCAGCGCCGGCCGGTGCGCGACCACCAGCACGGTGCGCGCCGGGTCGGCGGCCAGCGCCCGGACGGCGTCCACGACGGCCGCCTCGGAGGCGCCGTCCAGGTGGGCGGTCGGCTCGTCCAGCAGCACCAGCGGACGGTCGTCGGCGAGCAGCACCCGGGCGAGGGCGAGGCGCTGACGCTGCCCGGCGGAGAGCCCGGCACCGTCCTCTCCCAGGACGGCCGCCAGGTCGGTCACGAAGTCGAGCGCGTGCGCGGCCCGCAGCGCCGTCCACAGCTGCTCGTCGGTGGCCCCGGGCCGGTAGAGCCGCAGGTTCTCGGCGACCGTCCCGGCGAACAGGTGCGGGTGCTGCGGCACCCAGGCGATCTGCCGCCGCCAGCTCTCCGGCTCCAGTTCGGCCAGGTCGTGGACGCAGCCGTCGGCGGTGATCCGGACGGTGCCCGAGGTGGGGGCGGTGAGGCCGAGCAGTACGGCGAGGAGGGTGGACTTGCCGGCGCCGCTGGGGCCGGTGAGCGCCGTGCTGGAGCCCGGACGCAGGGTCAGCCCGGCGCCGTCCAGGGCGGGCTCGGTGCGCCCGGGGTGCCGGACGACCAGGCCCTCGGCGGCGATCACGGCGCCCGAGAGGTCCGGCGCCGGGGTGGTGCCGGCGGCGGGCAGCGGGGTCTCCAGCACCTGGAACAGTTCGTCGGCGGCGGTCAGCCCCTCGACGCTGGAGTGGTAGAGCGCGCCGACCTGGCGGATCGGGAAGTACACCTCGGGGGCGAGCACCAGGACCAGCAGCCCGGTCTCCAGGTCGAGCGTGCCGTCCACCAGCCGGAAGCCGACGGTGACGGCCACCAGCGCGACGGACAGGGTGGAGAGCAGTTCCAGGGTGAAGGAGGAGACGAAGGCGATCCGCAGGGTGCGCAGGGTGGCGCGGCGGTAGTCGGCGGTGATCCGGGCGATGGTGGCGGCCTGGGTGCGGGCCCGGTTGAACACCTTGAGGGTGGGCAGCCCGGCGACCACGTCGAGGAAGTGGTGGGAGAGCCTGGCCAGGGTGTTCCACTGCCGGTCCATCCGGGACTGGGTGGCCATCCCGATCAGCACCATGAACAGCGGGATCAGCGGCAGCGTCCCGGCGATGATCGCGGCCGACGTGAAGTCGGCGCCGACGATCCGCAGCAGCACGATCACCGGGACGACCACGGCCAGCGCCAGCTGCGGCAGGTAGCGGGCGAAGTAGTCGTCCAGGGCGTCGATGCCGCGGGTGGCGAGGGTGGTGAGTTCGCCGGTGCGCCGGCCCGCCAGGTAGGACGGGCCGAGCGCGGTGGCGTGGTCGAGCAGCCGGCGCCGCAGGGTGGACTTCACCCGGGCGACGGACCGGTGCGCGGTGAGTTCGGTGAGCCAGCCGACCAGCCCGCGCCCGACCGCCGTCAGGGCGAGCAGCAGCAGCGGTGTGGTCAGTTCGCCGAGCGTCGCCCCGCGTTGGAAGGCGCGGACGACGATCTCGGCGATCAGACTCGCCTGGGCGACCACCAGGGCCGCGCCGACCGCGCCGAGCAGCACGGATCCGGCGAGGAAGGCCCTGGTGGTGCGGGCGTACCCGAGGAGTCGGGGGTCGACCGGCTTCATGGCGTCAGGCCTGGTCGAGCGGGGCGGCCGGGTTGTGCCCGGGGATGTGCTGGACGCCGATCCGCTTGCGGAACACCCAGTACGTCCAGCCCTGGTAGAGCAGCACCAGCGGGGTGAAGATCGCCGCCACGACGGTCATCACCTTCAGCGTGTACGGCGAGGACGCGGCGTTGGTGACGGTCAGGCTCCAGTCCGGGTTGAGGGTGGAGGGCATGACGTCCGGGAAGAGCGACAGGAAGAGCATCGCGACGGCGGCCACGATGGTCACCCCGGAGAGCGAGAACGCCCAGCCGTCGCGCCGGAGCTGGTTGGCCGCGAGGGCGCCGACCAGGGCGATCACCGCGACGACCAGCGCGGCGAGGCTGCGGCCGTTGCCGTGGTCGGCCTGGGTCCAGACCAGGAAGACCAGGGCCAGCACGGCGGTGGCCAGCCCGGACAGGAGCGCGGCCTTCCGGGCCCGGTCGCTGATCTCGCCGACGGTCTTGAGCACGGCGAACACGGAGCCGTGGAAGGTGAACAGGGCGAGCGTCACCAGGCCGCCGAGCAGCGCGTACGGGTTCAGCAGGTCCCAGAGGGTGCCGACGTAGTTCTTCTGCGCGTCGATGTCCACGCCGCGCACGATGTTGGCGAAGGCCACGCCCCAGAGGAAGGCCGGGAGGAGCGAGGTCCAGAAGATGGCCTCCTCCCAGTTCCGCTGCCAGCGGGCGCCGTCGTGCTTGGCCCGGTACTCGAAGGCCACGCCGCGGACGATCAGGCAGACCAGGATGACCAGCAGCGGGATGTAGAAGCCGCTGAAGAGCGTCGCGTACCAGTCCGGGAAGGCCGCGAAGGTGGCGCCGCCGGCGGTCAGCAGCCAGACCTCGTTGCCGTCCCAGACCGGGCCGATGGTGTTGATCAGCACCCGGCGTTCGGTGGTGTTGCGGGCCAGCGGCTTGGTCAGCACGCCGATCCCGAAGTCGAAGCCCTCCAGGAAGAAGTAGCCGATCCACAGGACCGCGATCAGCACGAACCAGACGTCGTGGAGTTGCATGTCAGATCCTCAGTTCCCCGGTGGTCCCGGCGCCTCAGTAGGCGAAGGCGAGCGGCTTGTCGGCGTCCTCGTCCGAGGACGGCCCGCGCAACGACGGGTCCTTGGTGGGCGGCTGCTCCGTCACCACCGGGCCGGCCTTGGCGTACTTGACCAGCAGCCGGACCTCGATGACCGCCAGGATCGCGTACAGCGTGGTGAAGGTGGCCAGCGCGCCGACCTGGGTGCCGACGCTGACGTTCGGGGAGACCGCGCTGGCCGTGGTCATCAGGCCGAAGACGGCCCAGGGCTGACGGCCCATCTCGGTGAAGATCCAGCCGAAGCTGTTGGCGATCAGCGGGAAGCCCATGGTCAGGATGCCGATCCGCCAGCTCCACTTGGTCAGCAGCGGCCCCAGTTCGCGCCCGGGGGTGAGCATCAGCCGGGGCACCTCGGTCTCGCCGGTGCGGAACTCGGGGTGCAGGAAGAGCTTCCTCCGGGTGGTCCACAGGCCGATCAGGCCGGCCAGGAAGGAGGTCATCCCGAAGCCGATCATGAGGCGGAAGCCCCAGTAGGTGACGAAGATGCTCGGGATGTAGTCCTTGGGGTTGCCGCCGTGCTGGGCGGCCTCGGCGGCGGCGGTGTCGTTGATGCCGGGGACGGTCGAGCTGAAGTCGTTGTGGGCGAGGAAGGACAGTATCCCGGGGATCTCCAGGGCGACCGAGTTGTGGCCCTTGCTGACGTCGCCGACGGCGAAGACCGAGAAGGGCGCCGGCGACTGGGTCTCCCACAGCGCCTCGGCGGCGGCCATCTTCATCGGCTGCTGCTCGAACATGACCTTGCCCAGGGTGTCGCCGCTGAGCGCGGTGCCGGCGCCGAAGACCACCGCGAGCACCAGGCCGAGCCGCAGCGAGGTGCGCATCGCGGCGGTCTTCTTCGGGTCGGCGGTCTCGGGCTTGCGCTTGGCCTTCCAGAGGTGGAAGGAGGCGATGCCGACGACGAAGGCCGCACCGGTGAGGAAGGCGGCGGTCAGGGTGTGGAAGACGACCACGAGGGTGGTGTTCTGGAACAGCACCCGGACGACGTCGGTCAGCTGGGCCTTGCCGGTGACCGGGTCGATCGCGTAGCCGACCGGGTGCTGCATCCAGGAGTTGGCGGCCAGGATGAAGTAGGCGGAGAGCACGGTGCCCAGCGCCACCATCCACATGCAGGCGCAGTGGATCTTCCTCGGCAGCTTGTCCCAGCCGAAGATCCACAGGCCGATGAAGGTGGACTCGAAGAAGAAGGCGATCAGCGCCTCCATCGCGAGCGGGGCGCCGAAGACGTCGCCGACGAACCGGGAGTAGTCGGACCAGTTCATGCCGAACTGGAATTCCTGGACGATGCCGGTGACCACGCCCATCGCGATGTTGATGAGGAAGAGCTTTCCCCAGAACTTGGTGGCGTGGAAGTACTTCTCCTTGTTCGTCCGCACCCAGGCGGTCTCCAGCCCGGCCACGATCGCGGCCAGGCTGATCGTGAGCGGGACGAACAGGAAGTGGTAGACGGTGGTGATGCCGAATTGCCATCGCGCGATGGTCTCGTGAGCGATTGCCAGTTCCACGTCGCCCTCTCTCCCAACCTGCCCGCGTGACGACGGGCGTCTTCCGGACAAACTTCATCTATAGCCGTAGACCGTTGCTCAACCACGCAAGCTTGTCCGCTTGTGAACGTGAACACGTTCACAAGGAGCAGTATCCACCATCCTTACGGGGGAACTGCAGGTGGGGTGGGATTGACAGCCCTGTGCGGTGCGTCACGGTCGGCGGCGCGGTCCGCACAGTCTGCGGACCCGCGGCGGGCCGGGGCAACGAACGACCGGGCGGGTGGCCGGACGTTGTTGGCCGAACCGGCGCTTGACAGGCTCGCGAGCCGGTCGCGCCGGCCGGACCGGCGTGCTACGGGCGGGTCCGCCGGGGCGCGGCGCGGCCGTACCCCGGCTGTACGCGACGTCGCCGCGTGCGCGACCGGGCTACGCGCCCTCGCTACGCGCGGCCGAGCAGCTCGGTGCCCGGGATGGAGTCGGCACGCGCGGTGAAGAAGCCGGTGAAGCCGGCGAGGAACTCCTCCCGGGTGATCCGTCCGTCCCCGTCGGCGTCCAGCTGGCGGAAACCCTGCGACAGCTCCGCCGGGTGCACGCGCGGCCCGCCGAACACCGCGCGGTACTCGTCGAACTCCAGGAAGCCGCTGCCGTCGGTGTCCGCCGCGGTGAACAGCGCCCGCAGCGCGGGCAGCAACCCCCGCTCCAGGTAGGCCTCGTCCCGGTCCAGGCCGGCCAGGGTGGCCGAGACGAACTCCTCCCGGCTGACCCGCCCGTCCCCGTCGGCGTCCATCACCGTGCGCAGCTGCTCCCACCAGCTGTCGAAGGCCTCGTACACCCGGGCCTCGCCGGCCTGGTCCAGCTCCAGCTGCCAGCAGACGTTGTGCGCCATCGCCCGCAGGTCGTGCACGGTGATGACGCCGTCGCCGGTCTGGTCCAGCACCTCGCGGAAGAAGCGGTCCAGCCGGGGCCCGCGGCCGTCCCGGTGCGGGTGGCGGCGCTTCGGCCGGGACGGCTCCGGGGAGCGGTAACGCCGCCGGTCCGGGAGGAGGGGGACGACGGCTCCGGCGCCGCGGTGCAGCACGACGGACAGCAGCGCGGCCCGGCGGGTGCGGACCAGCCCGAAGCGTTCCCGCACCACCGGCGGCAGGTCCGCCACCGTCAGCTCGCGGATCACCCGGGCCACCACCAGCCGCACCACCCGCCACCCCGCGTCGCCGAGGAACCAGAGCCGGCGCGGCCGGGGCGCCTCGCGCAGCAGATCGCCCAGCAGGTAGCGCGCCGCCTCGGTGCACTCCAGCCGCTCCCGCGCGTACCGGGCGAAGTAGGCCGGCAACTCCCCCGCGGTGGCGGGGATTTCACCCTCGGGGAGGCCGAAGGCGGCGACCGCCTCCCGGAACTCCGCGTACGCCTGCTCCAGCTCCACCGCGTCGTACGGGTCCCCGCCCAGCCGGCGCATCGCGACCACGCACTCGAAGAGCGTCAGCAGCACCCACGCCCTGGTCGCCGCGTCCCGGGCGTCGTAGGGCCGCCCGTCCGGTCCCGTCCCCCGGATCCGCTTGTGCGCCCGCTCCAGCCGCGCGACCTCCCGGCGCAGCGTCTGCGCGTCCTGGTAGAACAGCCGTCGCCCGCTGCCGAGCGTGTGCTCCACCCGCCGCCACGGGTGGGCCCGGTACGTCGAGTGCTCCGCCATCCCGGCCGACACCACCGGGTCCGCCGCTTGCAGCACCAGCAGCCGCCACGCGACCAGCACGACCCGCCACTCCGACAGGTCCCGCCGGAACGACGCGCCCCGGTCAGCCACGGCGCTCACCGGTGATCTCCGGGCCGATCACGAAGCCCTTGGCGGGACCCTCGGGGATCACGGCCTCCTTGCCGTAGGGGACGCGGGTCGAGGAGGCGTAGTCACCGTGCTCGGGATCCGGACCGCTGAGGACGGTCACGGCACCGCCGTCGTCGTGGTCGTCGATGATCACGTACACCGGGATTCCGGCGGTGGCGTAGGCGCGGCGCTTGAGGACGTGGTCGCGACGGCGGCTCTCGGCACCGGGGGAGACGGTCTCGACGACGAGGGGGATTCCGGAGGCGAGCAGTCCCAAGCCGTCGGGATGCTCGATCTCCTCGTCGTCCTCGGGTGCCACGTACGCGTCCGGGATGAACACCTTGAGCCCGTGGATGACGTTGCAGTCGTTTCCCGGCGACCATCCGGATCCTTGGAGGTGACCGAACAGGGCCCGGAGCAACCGCCTGTTCACACGCGCATGGCGACTGTTACCGGTGGGTGACACCTCGAACCCCTTGATGATCTCCACATGGATGCCCTCGGGGACGTCCATGGACTTCCACATCTCCCACAGCGCCTGGTCCAGGTCCACGCCGGTCTCCTCAATAGCAACCGCGCTCATCGGAACACCCCATTTCCCGTCCAGTGTGATCAGCCCGCGCGAGTCCGCACAAGCAACGGCTGGACGGTCGCACACGACCGGGGAGCCGGGCGGGTGAACGGCGGTTGGTTCACTCGATCGAGGAGTTTCGGGGCCGGAAACGCCGGAACCGCAGGACGGGCCGGTGGCCTGTCCTGCGGTTCGGGGTGGTCGCGCCCTCCTCCCGAGCGGGCGCGAACGGGAGTGGGTCAGGAGGCGCGGCCGGCGGCCGGCTTGCGGCGGGAGACGTAGAGGGCGGCCGCTCCGAGGCTGATCGCGAGGCCGGCGCCCGTGGCCAGGTACGGGGTGGCCGGGTTGGAGCCGGTCTCGGCGAGTTCGGTGGCCGAGCCGGTGGTGGTCCGGGTGGTGGTGGTCGACGTGGTCGAGGTGGCCGCCTTGTCGGCGGTGGTGGTGCTCTTGGTCGTGGTGTCGGAGACCGGAGTGACGGCGGCCGGCTTCTTCGCGGGCTTTTCGACAGGCTTCTCCGCGGGCTTCTCGGCGGGCTTCTCGACAGGCTTCGCGGCGGCCGCCCTGGCGTCGGCCAGAGCCTTGTCCGCAGCGGTCTTGGCGTCGGCCGCGGCCTTGGTGGCCAGCCCCGCCTGGTGGAGCCCCCGGAGCGCCTCGACCTTGGCGTCGTCCATGGCGTTGCCCGCGGCGGTCACGGCGGCCTTGGCCTGCTCGGCCGCGGCCATGGCCGCGTTGGCCGCGGCGAACGCCTTGAGCATCCGCTCCTGGGCCTTGGGCAGGTCCTCCTCCGAGGCGGACCCGAACGCGTCAGCGGCCGCCCTGGCCTCCTTCTCGGCGGCGTCCTTGGCCGCGGCGGCCTTCCCCGCGGCGGCCTTGGCCTCCTGGTACGTGCCCAGGTAGGGCTGCGGGTCGTCGAGGAAGGCGGAGACCTCGGCCTGCACCTTGGCCTCGTTGGCGACGGCCGCATCGTGGGCCTTGGCGGCCTTGGCGGCGGCCTGCTCCAGTTCGGCGATCGAACCGTTGTCGCTCCGGGTCTGCGCGGCCCCGGCCGACTCCGCGAAGGCGGGCGCCGCGGAGAGCGCGGCGGGCGAGACGAAGGCGGCGACGACGGCGGCCGAAACCAGCGTACGGCGGAGATTCACGATGACCCCTTTCGGGTCTCAAGGAATGCAAGAGCCTCGGCCGGGAAAGATCCTGACGACCGGGCAGCGCCGATCATAGGCACACGCATTCTTAACGCTCCATGCCGGATTCCGGCAATGATCGGGCTCCGTGACTTCCTGGTTCGCCGGAGAATTGACGAGTCGACAAATCCGGTGGAATCCGCGTCCCGAATGCCCGGATTCCGGGTTTTCGGGCAGGACCGTCGGGAATTCCGGGCGTTCGGGCGGGACGGACAGGAATGACCGTCAGCGCTGGCGGGGCAGTTCGACCCGGAAGGTGGCGCCCTCGCCCGGGGCGGTGTGGAGGGTGAGCGTGCCGCCGTGGGCGCGGGTGAGGGCGGTGGCGATGGCGAGGCCGAGGCCGGCGCCGCCGCCGTTGTCGCGGCTGCGGGAGGGGTCGACCCGGAAGAAACGGTCGAAGACCCGCTGGGCCTGCTCCTCGGTGAGGCCCGGGCCGGAGTCGGCGACCTCCAACAGGCAGATGCCGCCGGGTCCGGCGCCCACCCCGATCCGGACCGGGGTGCCCGCCGGGGTGTGCTTGACCGCGTTGCCGACCAGGTTGGTGACCACCTGCCGCAGCCGGGCCTCGTCGCCGATGACGGGCGCGGCGCCGGGCGCACCGGTGCCGTCCGGGCCGGTGAGCGCGACCGGGCGGCTCGGGTCGAGGGCGGTGAGGTCGTGCAGCGCGTCGGCGGCGAGGGTGCGCAGGTCCATCGGGGCGAGGTCGAGCGGACGCTCCTCGTCCAGCCGGGCGAGCACCAGCAGGTCCTCGACCAGGGCGCCCATCCGGTCGGCCTCGCTCTCGATCCGGGTCATGGTCCGCTTGACGTCGCCCTCGGTGGGCAGCGCGCCCATCCGGTACAGCTCGGCGAAGCCGCGGATCCCGGCCAGCGGGGTCCGCAGCTCGTGCGAGGCATCGGCGACGAAGCGCCGCATCCGGGCCTCGGACTCGGCGCGGGCCGCGAAGGCCGCCTCAATCTGGGTGAGCATCCCGTTGAGCGCGACGGACAGCCGGCCGACCTCGGTGCCCGGGGAGAGCTCCGGCATCCGGTGGGACAGCTCGCCGGCCGCGATCCGCTCGGCGCCCTCCTCGATCCGGCGCAGCGGCCGCAGTCCGGCCCGCACGGCGAAGAAGCCGAGTCCGGCGATCAGCAGCAGGACGCCGCCGCCGATGGCCAGGAAGGAGGTGCGCAGCTTGCCGAGGGTGGCGTCGATGTCCTCGCGGGAGACCGCCACCATGACGTGGGTCGGGGCGACGGTCGGCGAGGCGTACGCGCTGGGGTTGGCGGCCTGCCCGCGGGGCGGCTGGAGCGGCAGCACCAGGACCCGCCAGCGGTGCTGGCCGCGCTGGTCGGGCAGGTCGAAGGGGACGTCGGGGGCGGTCCGGGTCGGGTCCAGTCCGGCCAGTTGGGGCGCCGGGTCGCTGTCCGAGACGGGCTGGCGCATCAGCGCCTGGACCTTGCCGTCCGCGGAGAGGTACTGCACCAGGTACTGGCTGGGCAGGCTGACCCGTCGGCCGGCGACGGCGGGCCGGCCGCCGGACTGCGCGGTCAGTTGGCCCGGGGGCTTGCGGGAGAGCGGCGGCCCGTACCGCTGGAGCTGCTCGTCCAGCTGCTGCACCAGCTGGGTGCGGACGGCGCCGAGCACGCAGGTGTCGCTGACCGCGAGCCCGGTGGTGACCAGGGCGAGCGCGAGCACCAGCAGCCGGGCGCGCAGCGACAGCCGGGAGGAGAAGCGGGCGAGCACGAGCGGGCCCCGTCAGCCCTGCGGGGGACGGCGCAGGGCGTAGCCGATGCCGCGCACGGTGTGGATCAGCTTGGGGCCGTGGGCCGGGCCGGAGTCGAGCTTGCGGCGCAGGTAGGAGATGTACGACTCGACGATGGAGAGGTCCCCGCCGAAGTCGTAGGCCCAGACGTGGTCGAGGATCTGCGACTTGGAGACCACCCGGCCGACGTTGGCCATCAGGTAGTGCAGCAGCTTGAACTCGGTCGGGGAGAGCGAGACCGGGGTGCCGCCCCGGGTGACCTCGTGGGCGACCGGGTCGAGGCTGAGGTCGGCGACGACCAGTCGGCCGTCCTCGGCGGGGCCGCCGGCCCGGCGCAGGATGGCGCGGATCCGGGCGATCAGCTCCTCCAGGCTGAACGGCTTGGTGACGTAGTCGTCCGCGCCGGCGGCCAGGCCCTGCACCTTGTCGCCGACACCGTCCTTGGCGGTGAGGAAGAGCACCGGCAGGTGGTCGCCGGGGTGCCCGTGGGCGGGGCCGGCTATCTGTCCGCGGCTGGTGCGTTCGCGCAGCTTCTCGACGACGGTGAAGCCGTCGAGGTCGGGGAGCATCACGTCGAGCACGACCAGGTCGGGGCGCTCGACGGCGACCAGTTCGAGCGCCTCGGTTCCGCTGGCGGCGGAGGCGACGCGGAAGCCGGAGAAGCGCAGCGAGGCGGACAGCAGCTCGCGGATGTTGGGCTCGTCGTCCACGACGAGCAGGAACGCTTCGCCCTGGCCCCCGGCCACCGTGGAGCCGCCTGGTGTGGTGACAGTGCCTTGCACGGGGCTTTCGCCTCCCGGTCGGACGATGACGTTCAGCATGAGGCTAGCCCCCGGAGGCTATGCGGCATGGATGAATGTTGGATTAACACCTTATCGGTCGGTTTTTGGGCGATCGGCGCACAGGGGGTGGGTTCGGTGGTGTGCGCACGGGCGTGAAACCGGTGCGCGCAGGCATGCAACCGGTGCGCACGGGCCGGACGCGGGCGATCAGGCCCCGTGGGTGATCAGGCCCCCCCGCGCGGCCAGGATCCGGCGGCGGGCGGAGGTGGCCAGCCGGCGGCAGGCGGCCGGGGGGCGGCCGACGATCGCAGCCACCTCGACGAAGGGGTGGCTGAAGACGTCGTGGAGGACGAAGGCGACGCGCTCGGCCGGGGGCATCGCCTCCAGGACCAGCAGGAAAGCCGTGCTCACCGACTCGTCCCGGGTGATCCGGTCGGCCGGGTTCGTCACCGGGTCGGCCGGGTTCGCCGCCGGGTCGGCCGCCGGGCCTGCGGGGTCCGTCGTGGCGTCCGTCGTGGCGTCCGTCCACTCCCGGCGCGCGGACGGCGGCTCGGGCGTCCACTCACCCGTGTGGCGCTCGCGCCGCACCCGGGCCGCACCGAGCAGGTTGAGGCAGATCCGGCTGGTCACCGTGGTCAGCCAGCCGGCGGACGAGACGATCGCCTCCCGCTCCCGCCGGGGCAGCGCGTACCAGCGGGCGTACGTCTCCCGCACCGCCTCCTCGGCGTCGGCCGACGAACCGAGCAGCCGGTACGCCAGGTCGGTCAGCCGGCGCCGCTCGCCCATGATCGCGCCCGGGCCCGACCCGGTCGTGGTGCCGCCCTCTGCTTCCCGCACCGCGTCCCCTCCCCTTCGACTCGACTGTTCTCCGCTCCTCTCCTATGACAGCGCGACGGGCCGGGATGTGACGGCTTTCGCCGCACGTCACATTTCGAGCGGCTGTTCTGTCCTATCCGTCGCACAGGTCGAACGGAACGGAGAACCCGATGAACGACTTCCAGGCGGTCGCCGACCGCGTCGAGATCACGGCCCTGCAGGCCGAGTTCACCGACGCGGTGATGATGCGCGACCGCGCCCGCCTCGCCGCGCTGTTCACCCCGGACGGCGTGCTGCGGATGCCCGACGTCCCGATCGAGCTGACCGGCCCGGAGCAGATCCGCGTCGGCGGCGAGAAGCTCCAGGAGCAGTGGGACTTCTTCATCCAGAACACCCACCCGGGGACGATCACCGTCGACGGCGACACCGCGACGGGCCGCGCCCACGTGCACGAGATCGCACGCCTGAAGAACGGTTTCCAGGGGCTCAACTACGCCGTCTACCACGATCGTTACCGGCGCACGGCGGACGGCTGGCGGTTCACCGAGCGGGTCTACGAGACCCGGTACCTGGACACCAGCCCGCTGACCGGCTCCGCGCCGAACGCGTCCCCGGTCCCGAACGCGTCCGGCCCGGTCCCGCACACGGCCTCGTTCACGGACCCGGCGCCGGCCGGCCGGCTGGAGCGGACGGCCGCGGCACTGGCGGCGAACGGCTTCACCGTCGAGGTCCTGGACGACGCCGCGGCCGCGCGCGCCCAGGTCGGCGGCGCCGCCCTGGCGATCTGGGTGGTCGGAGCCCAGAAGGTCGTCCCGGACCTCCCGGCCGCCCTGCGGCGCCTGGAACGGCACGTCCTCCCGCTGGAATCCGAGCGCGCCCTGGCGGCGTACGGCCGGCCGAGCGCCGTGAACCAGCTCCTGGTGCTCAACGCCCCGGCCCGGCTCGCCCGGGGGACCGTCCTGCTGCTGCGCGAGGCCATCGGCTTCTGAGCCCGCGGAATCCCCCGTTTCCCTCCTGCTATGATTTACCGCGAGGCGAAGGCAGTGCTTTCGAGCAATTGCCCGGCCCGATCATTTCGGTGGTCATAGCGAGAGGGAAACGCCCGGCTCCATTCCGAACCCGGAAGCTAAGCCTTTCAGCGCCGATGGTACTGCAGGGGGGACCCTGTGGGAGAGTAGGACGCCGCCGAATTCTTCTTACGGCCCCTGCCGTGTCCGACAGTGACACGGCAGGGGCTTTTTCCATTTCCCCGCCGATTCCCCTGCCGATTCCCCGCCGATTCCCCCGTCGTTTCCCCCTCCGGCGGCTCCGGTGGCGCGGCCCACGCTCCGGCGCGTCCAGCATGTGGGACACCGAGTCCCGGAAGGGACGGTTTGCGGGCATCTGACAGGATGGCGAACATCGAAACGGACTTGCGTCTCGCTACCTGAGACTGCAATATCATGCTATGGACAACACTAGCGGCGTCGGCGTTCTCGACAAGGCCGCTCTGGTGCTCAGCGCACTGGAGTCGGGCCCCGCCACGCTGGCGGGGCTGGTCGCCGCCACCGGTCTGGCGCGCCCCACCGCCCACAGACTCGCCGTCGCACTCGAACACCACCGCCTGGTCACCCGCGACATGCAGGGCCGCTTCATCCTCGGCCCGCGCCTGTCCGAGCTCTCCGCCGCCGCCGGCGAGGACCGACTGCTCGCCACCGCGGGCCCCGTCCTCACCCATCTGCGCGACGTCACCGGGGAAAGCGCGCAGCTCTACCGCCGCCAGGGCGAGATGCGCATCTGCGTCGCCGCCGCCGAACGGCTCTCCGGCCTGCGCGACACCGTCCCCGTCGGCAGCACCCTGCCGATGAAGGCCGGCTCCGCCGCCCAGGTCCTGCTCGCCTGGGAGGAACCCGAGCGCCTCCACCGAGGCCTCCAGGGCGCCCGCTTCACCGCCACCGCGCTCAGCGGCGTCCGCCGCCGCGGCTGGGCCCAGTCCATCGGGGAGCGGGAACCGGGCGTCGCGTCCGTCTCCGCCCCCGTCCGCGGGCCCTCCAACCGCGTGGTGGCCGCCGTCTCGGTCTCCGGCCCCATCGAGCGCCTGACCCGCCACCCGGGCCGGCTGCACGCCCAGGCCATCATCGAAGCCGCCAACCGGCTCACCGAGGCGCTGCGCCGCAGCTGACCGGCCCCCGGCCGACGGGCACGAACGGAGAGGGCCGCGCCCGAGGAGAACTCTCCTCGGGCGCGGCCCTTTCCACCGTTCGGCGCCCTTCC
The DNA here is from genome assembly GCF_040629945.1 of Kitasatospora sp. NPDC005856. NCBI lineage: Bacteria > Bacillati > Actinomycetota > Actinomycetes > Kitasatosporales > Streptomycetaceae > Kitasatospora > Kitasatospora sp. NPDC005856. The sequence continues at coordinate 19,802 of NZ_JBEXWT010000053.1, forward strand.
TACGGTTCGAGGCGGTGCGGCCCTCGGAAGAGAAAAGTCGCCTCCCGGATCGACGGCAGGCCCAGCGCGAGCATGAGCAGCCGGCCCAGCCCCAGGCCGAGCCCGCCGTGCGGCGGGGTGCCGTAGCGGAAGCAGTCGAGGTACCCGGAGAGCGGCCCGGTGTCCATGCCCTTCTCCCGGGCCTGGGCGACGAGGCGGTCGTACCGGTGCTCGCGCTGGGCGCCGGTGGTGATCTCCACGCCCTTCCACAGCAGGTCGAAGGACTCGGTGACGGTCGGGTCGCCGTCGGGCCGCAGGTGGTAGAACGGCCGTACGGCGGCCGGGAACCGGGTGACGAAGACGAACTCGTGGCCGGTCTCCTCGGCGATCAGGGCGCACAGCGCGCGCTCGCCCTCGGGGTCGAGGTCCTCCTTGACGCCCTCCGGGTCCCAGCCGGTGGCGCGGAGCCGCGCGAGCGCGTCGGCCATCGTGATCCGGGGGAACGGCAGCTCGGGAACGGTGACCGGGGTGCCGAAGTGCTCGGCGATCGCCGCACCGTGGCGTTCGGCCACGGCCGCGAGGACGCGGTGCAGCATCCGCTCTTCGAAGGCCATCACGTCCTCGACCCCGTCGATCCAGGCGATCTCGACGTCGACCCCGGTGAACTCGGTGGCGTGCCGGGAGGTGAAGGACGGCTCGGCGCGGAACACCGGCCCGATCTCGAAGACCTTGTCGATGCCGCCCGCGATGGCCATCTGCTTGTAGAACTGCGGGGACTGGGCGAGGAAGGCGGTGCGGCCGAAGTAGCCGACCTCGAACACCTCGGCGCCCGACTCGGAGGCCGTCCCCATCAGCTTCGGCGTGTGCAGCTCGGTGAAGCCCTCCTCGGCCGACACCTCGCGCATCGCCCGTTCGACGGTCGTCTGGACGTCGAAGACCAGGTGCTGGGACGGGCGCCGGATGTCGAGGAAACGCCAGTCCAGGCGCTGGTCGACACCGGTCTTCTCGTCGATCGGCAGCTTCGGCTCGGCCGGCGAGACGATCTCCACCCGGGACGGGACGATCTCCAGTCCGCCGAGCTTGACCTGCGGGTTGGCGACGACGCTTCCGGTGATCTTCACGGCGGACTCGACCGTCACGCCCTCGAAGGCGGCCTCGATGGCGTCGCCCTCCCCACCGCGGAGGTGGGTGACCTGCACGAGACCGGTGTGGTCCCGGACCAGCACGAACTGGATGCGCCGCTGGAGCCGGAGCGTGTTCACCCACCCGTAGACGGTGACCGTCTCTCCGAGGTGTGCGGACAGCTCCGCGACAAGGGTGCGCGTCATGACAGGGAACTCCCTGGGGGTGCGGGCGCGTTGGTCGCGCCACGTCGACGGGCGGTAAACGGCCGCCCTGGGCGCGTTCACCGTAGAGGATCAAGCCCGTGGGAGTCGCCCGGTTTTCGGGGTGGGATCCGGGAAACCGCGCGGCCGGCCACCCCTGTGCGGCGGGGCGGCCGGCCTGCCTGCCGATAAAGCCGATTACCTGACGATCGCGGCGAATTCCTCGAAGCTGATCTGGTCGTCGCCGTTGTCGTCCGCGAACTTGAAGAGCGCCTCGGCGTTGGCGTCGCTCACCTTGGGGTTCTGCTGGAGGTGGGCCTTGAGCTCCTCGGCGCTGATGTAGCCGTCACCGTCGGTGTCGATCTCGTCGAACTGGGACTTCTTGCTGGCGTCGCTGCTCACGGGATTCCTTTGCTGGGAGTTTCTTCCGTCGCTCGGGAGCATAGAGCACGAACCCGCGAATTCCACCACGATCAATTTCCTACTATTTAATTACCGCCATTTCGCCGCCGTCCGGCTTCGACGCAGCCTCCGGATCGCCGCCCGCCACCCGCCACCCGCTCCGCGCCACCCACCACCCGCCGCCCGCCGTCCGCCGTCCGCCGCCCGCTGGCGACCGGACATCGGCGGACCGGACCAGAGGGACGGGCGCCGCGGAGCGGGCGCCGCGGGACCGGGCGCGCGGGCGCGCCACACCGCGCGGGCGAGCCGCCGCACCCGCGGGGCGCGCCGGCCGCAACCTTTCGGCCCCCTCACCGCATCCAAGTGAGGGGGCCACGGGAGGGAGAGCCGCCGGAGGCGGGGCGAGCCGAGTCGGCGCCGACCGCCGAATTCCCCCACGGCCGCTCGGTACGTACACGACTTGACATTTCTGAGCCAAACTCCGGCTCCTGTTGCAGAGCCGTGACAACCGCACCGGAAAAACCGTTCGACCAGCGACTTCCAAGGGTTAGCATTCCGGAATGGAATCGAATCTCCCCCCGATATGGAGTTCCTCCGAGGACGCGGACCTCCGACCGCCCCGGTCACGCCGGACGCCGCTCCGGCTGGCCCGCCTCGGTGCGACCTTCCTGGGGGTGAGCGTCGTGTCCGGCGTGCTGCTGGCGGGCCTCGCCCTGCCCGTCGCCGGCGGCATCGGGCTGACGGCCAAGGACACAGCGGAGGGGTTCGAGGACGTCCCCACCGACTTCAAGACCCCGCCGCTCACCCAGGCCACCCAGATCTTCGACGCCAAGGGCGGGCTGATCGCCAAGGTCTACGAGCGCGACCGCACCGTCATCACCGCCGAGCAGATGTCGCCGTTCATGCGACAGGCCCAGGTCGACATCGAGGACGCCCGCTTCTACGAGCACGGCGCCGTCGACCTCAAGGGCATCCTCCGCGCGCTCAGCAAGAACGCGGAGAGCGGCACCACCTCCCAGGGCGCCTCGACCCTCACCCAGCAGTACGTGAAGAACGTCAACGTCGAGCAGGCGGGCGACGACCGCGACGCCGTCCTGGAGGCCCAGCGCAAGACCCTGGGCCGCAAGATCCAGGAGCTCAAGGTCGCCATCAAGCTGGAGGAGGAACTGCCGAAGGAGCAGATCCTCACTAACTACCTCAACATCACGTACTACGGGAACGGCGCCTACGGTGTGGAGGCCGCCTCCCAGCGCTACTTCGGCAAGAGCAACAAGGACCTGACCGTCGCCGAGGCGGCGATGCTCGCCGGGCTGGTGCAGAACCCGTCCCAGTACGACCCGAAGCTGCACCCGCAGGCCGCGCAGAACCGCCGCGACGTGGTGATCGGCAAGATGCTGGAGAACAAGCACATCACCCCGGAGCAGGCGCAGGAGGCGAAGGCCGCCCCACTGGGCCTCAACTTCAAGGAGCCGCGCAACGGTTGCATCATCGCCCAGGCCGGAATGGGCTTCTTCTGCGACTACGTGCGCCACGTCGTCAAGCAGGACCCGGTCTTCGGCAAGAGCGCCGAGGAGCGCAAGAAGTTCTGGAACCAGGGCGGACTGAACATCTACACCACCCTGGACCCGGACAAGCAGGCCGCCGCCCAGAACGCGGTGAGCTCCAACGTCCGGGTGACGGACAGCGTCTCCGCCGCCGCGACCATGGTCGAGCCCGGCACCGGCAAGATCCTCGCCATGGCCCAGACCCGCCCGTACGGCCTGCTGGAGGAGAAGAACCAGACCGTCGTCAACCTCAACGTCGACGCGGCGATGGGCGGCGGCAACGGCTTCCAGCCCGGCTCCACCTTCAAGCCGGTCGTCGCGGCCGCGGCCCTGGAGGCGGGCCTGCCGGCGACCCAGGAGTACTCGTCCCCGAACAAGCTCGAGTACCCGACGATGAAGACCTGCGAGGGCACCTGGAAGAACGACGCCCGCCCCAAGACGGTGGTGCCCAACGAGTCCGCGAGCGAGAAGGGCCCGTACCAGCTCAAGCAGGCGATGGCCCTCTCGGTCAACACCTACTTCATCCAGATGGAGCAGGAGATCGGCCTCTGCGCGGTCAAGCAGATGGCCAACAAGCTCGGCATCACCACCAAGGCCAGCGGCAAGCCCCTGGAGGAGGTCCCCGCGATGGCCCTCGGGGTGGAGGAGATGAGCCCGCTGACCATGGCCGGCGTCTACGCGACCTTCGCCGCCCAGGGCACCCACTGCGACCCGGTCGCCATCAACAAGATCACGACCGTGGACGGCAAGGAGGTCCCCGTCCCCGCCGGCCACTGCGAGAAGGCGTTCTCCGAGTCGACGGCACGGGCCCTGAACACCGTCCTGAACGGCGTGACCGAGAACAACGGCACCGGCGCGGCGCTCAACCTGGAGGACAACCGGCAGATCGCCGGCAAGACCGGCACCTCGGACCGCAAGCGGGCCGCCTGGTTCACCGGCTACACCCCGCAGCTCGCCACCGCCGTCTGGCTCGGCGGCCCCAAGGGCGGCGTCGAGATGCGCAACATCACCATCAACGGGAAGTACCGCACGGAGGTGTTCGGCGCCGACGGCCCCGGCCCGATCTGGCGGGACGCCATGAACCAGGCCCTGCGCGGCACGCCCAAGCAGACCCTGCCGATGGCCGACATCCCCGACCCGGCACCGCCGAAGGCCGACCCGAGCACCACCCCCGCGACCGGTGCCCCCACCGGCCCCGCGAACACCACGGGCCCGGCGACCACGACCCAGCCCGACCAGCAGCAGCCCTGACCTCGTACATCTTCGCAGCACCTCGCCCCGCCGAGCACACCAGCTCGGCGGGGCGCGGTACTTCAGGGCGCGGGTGCGCGAGAAGTCGGCCGGGCCGACTTCTCGCTCCGTCAGAGAGACCAGCGGAATGTGGTGCCGTCCGGTGCCGCGTAGCCCACGACCTGCCCCTCCGGCCCAGCCTCGACGGTGAACCACTCCCGTCGGGGACGGTTCAGGTCGAGCCAGGTGCGGTGGGCAGCCTCGACCGTCTGCCAGAGGTCACGGGGGCCGCCGAGGACGACGGTGCGGCCCCGCGCGTGGGCGATCGAGCCGTCCGCGCTGTCACGGAGGACATGGCCGTCACGGACGACGGTGGGCCCGAGGTGGAGGTCGGCCCAGAACGCGAACCCCGGGTCGTCCAGCACGTGGGCGTCGGTCTCCGTGCTCCGGCCGTCTCCTCGCCTCGCGGGCGCTTCCCGGTCCGCCTCCGTTCCGTCGCGCAGCGGCATGAAGGCGGCCGGACAGTGCAGGTACCGACCCACCGCGCGCCCGTCCGGCAGCTTGGTGAGCCTGGCCACCGCGCCGCCGATCGGGGCGACGAGGAGACCACCCGGCGCACACTGGTCGAGCCACGCCCGGGGCAGCCGGCGGACACCGCAGGTCGCGACGATCCGGTCGTACGGCGCGCCGCCCGGGTAGCCGTCGGTTCCGTCGGCCGCCGCGACCGTCGGCCCGAAACCCGCCTCGCCCAGCCGGGTACGGGCGGTGGCCACCAGGTGCTCACCGCGATCGACCGTCGTGACGTGCCGGTCGCCGGCGAGGTGACAGAGCAGGGCCGCGTTGTAGCCGGTACCCGTCCCGATCTCCAGCACCCGGTCCCCGGGGCGGACGTCCAGCGCGTCGAGCATGTCGGCCATCAGGCTCGGCAGCGTGGACGAGGAGGTCGCCACCCCGCGCACCCCGTCCGGGCCGGCCGCCTCCGCGTGCACGCCGTCCACCTCGGTGACCAGCACCCGGTCCGTGTACACCTCCCGCAGCCAACCGTCCCCCGCCCTCCAGGGAAGATGGACGCCGTCCCGTTCCCGGAAGAAGGCGGGAACGAACGGATGCCGCGGCACATTGAGGAACGCCTCCACCACCCGCGAGGCCGGCACCGTGCTCGCCCGCTCGATCTCCGAGGCCAACCCGATCCGGGCCCGCAGGAGTTGGTCGTCGTCGTACGGGGCGGTCGTCATACCCGGTCGAGCCCTTCCAAGTAGTCGCAGATGGCGGCCGTGATGGGCAGCCCGGTCGCCTGCTCGATGAACCCGTACTGCCCGTTGGGATTGATCTCCAGGAACGTCCAGTCCCCCGATGGCGAAACGACGAAGTCGAAGGCCCCGTAGGGGAGTCCCAGCTTTTCCAGCATTCGTCGGACCGCGTTCGCCACCGCCGTCGGAGGATCGCAGGCCCGATAGGTCAGGCTGTCGTAGTCACTGCGCCAATCGACCTCTGCTGCTGCCGAGTTCGCGTGGATCTCGGCAGCGAACAGTTGCCCGGCCACCACCGTGAGACGCACTTCGTGGGCCTTGGGCATCCACTCCTGGAACAGGTGCGCCGTGGTCGAGATCGAAGGGTGATCGATCCCGCCCTCCTCCATCACGCTCGCGTAGACGGCGACCGACCGACCGCCGATGGTCCCGCGGATCGGTGTGAAGGGCTTGTAGACCACCGGCGCCCCGATGCCGTCCGCGAACTCCCTTGCGGCGGTCGGGAGATTGGTGATCAGCGTCCGCGGGACCCGAAGCCCGCACTCGGCCGCCACCCGGAGCTGGAACGGCTTGTACTCGGCATCGGCCGCGCGGCCCGGCGGCGGCAGCCACCGGCAGGACAGCGCCGACAGCAGGCCTCCGAACCCTCGCCGCGCCTCGGCGGAGGCCACGCTGCGGGCCGCCGCCGACATCTCGGCGGGGAACTCCGGTGCGGTCGGGCGGCGGTAGTAGACCGACCGCACGGCCGAGAGGTCCAGCGTGCGCCGCTCGGTGGCCAGCGTCCCGGTCCAGCCGGACGCCCCGTCGAGGCCGGCCGCCACGGCCAGCCTCGACGGGAACCACGCCGTGTCCACCCGGAAGACGGAGGTTCCACGCCGGTTCAGCTCCTCGATCACGAGGTCGGCGGTGGGATCGAAGGTCCCCGTCAGCACGAGGACGGATTCGGCGGACGCCATGTCAGTCGTTGCTGCTTCCCGGGTCGTCCGGCGCGTCCATCTGCCCGGAGGGCTGCGTCGGGCCGTAGGTCTTGGGCGGGGTGCTGGTCATGTAGACGCCGGGCGGGAGGCCCTCGTAGGTGCAGGTCTGCGTCTCGTCGTCGTAGCCGATGTCGGCGGGCAGGATCCCTCCGGCCCCGGTGACCGGAACGAGGAACCGAAAGGCGAACGGGCTCCCGGGCCCGCCCTCGCCGTCCAGCTCGGGCATGGGCGTCGCTCCGGTCGTGCCCATCGGCAACCGGGACTCGGCGCGGTCGAACACCGGGACGCCTCCCGGCCGGCTCAGAACGGTGGTGGACATGTGTACCTCCGCGTCGTCGCACTCAAGGACTGATGGGCGCACAGCGGCAGGGCTCCAGCAAGTGCCGGCCCCTGCGGCTCCCGTCATCGGGCGAGCACAAATGTAGGGACAGAACCCGAGTCACCGGCCGGGATTTCCTGTTCGGTCAAAAATCGCCCGTACCGGAACTCACTCGCGTCCGGCTCAAGCGCCGCCAACTCGTCCTGCTTCTCATCCATGCCGATTCGGCATCGACTCCTCGAAGCCTGCCAATCCGCACTCACGAGGTCATCACTCCATCCTTTGTCCGGCGCCCAGGTACTCGTCTCGAATCGCCTCGATGAACCGATACATCTCCTCTCCCACCATGGCTGAGGCGGCGAATCCATCGAACTTGTGGACGTACAACTCGACGTCCCGCGGATCAGTGACCGTCACCTCTGCGTGCACGGTCTCGATCGTCACCATCCGGTCGTCCCGGATGACGAAGGAGTGCGCGGGTACATCGGTCTGCGGTGCAGCAAGCGGCACGATCCGGATGTCGACATGGGAGAGACGAGAGGCGGAGAGAATGCGGTCCAGCTGCCCGGCCATCATCGCGGGTGGCAGCAGACGCCACCGGAGAACAGGTTCGGTGATGACGAACTGTATTGTCTTTGCGGCGTCGTAGAGGGACTGCTGCCTGACGAGCCTCGCGGCAACGGCCCGCCCGAGTGGCTCCTCTCCGAGCCCCTTCCTCCCGAAGAGCGCACGCACGTACTCCGGGGTCTGCAGGAGTCCCGGAACGAGGGAAGGCTGGAACACGCGGAGAAGCCCGGTGGAGTCATCCAGCGCCTTGATCTGCTGCTGCTTGCGGTGGTACCCGAGGCGTCGGACCAGACGCCAGGCGGTCGCCTCCGTGGCCTGCGCCCGCGCGGCGGCCATGTACTCGGACTTGACCTCGTCGGACACACCTATGGCGGTGAGGATGCGCTCCATGTCCACAACCGTGGGCGGCACCTTGCCAGTTTCGATCTTGCTCAGCTTGCTTGGAGACATGACAGCGCTTCGGGCCACGGCTTTGGCCTCCTTACCGGAGGCCTGCCGTAGTTCCCGAAGCGCCGGTCCCAGCTCCGTTCTGTTCACTCGCTGTGCTCGGCCCACCAGTCGGAGAACGGAATCGCTTGGGCCATCACGGTGTCGCGGTACGCCCTGAATTCAGCGGACGGGGCGCCTGTGCGGAAGTCGACGCCGAGGTACTTGCCGTCGTCGTAGCTCATGGCTGCGACGGTCTCGTCGTCGAAGAGCCAGAAGTCCGGGGCTTCGGGGACCGGGTTCCTCCGGTCGGTCACGTCGAGGATGAAGAACTCCTCACCAGCCGCCATGTTGCGGTGGTATCCCCATGCGAGCTCGAAGCGGAGGTAGCCCGTGAGCGGCCGCGAGAGGATGTGCACCCGGTACATGCGCTTGCCGGCCTGCGTGGCATCCGCCACCGTCCTGACCCATCCGGCGTTCTTGTAGTCGTCCGGCTGTTCCTCACCGGCAAGAAAGGCTCTGTAGGCGTCGATTCCGCCGGACTGGCTGTAGTCATCGAGCGTTTCGAGCCGGAACGCCTCTCGCTCGAAGGCCGCGAACCAGTCGCCGAGAGTCTTAGATGAGGTTGTCACGGACGGCCTTTCGAATGAGTTCGACGGGAATCTCGACCAACGTTTCATGTGCCGGGATCTGGAGACCGTGATCGGTCACGTGCTCGCCCTGGACGGCGAGCGTGCCCCGGTCGGTCAGATACAACGTCGGGCACTCACCTTCGTCGCAGGAACCTACAAGCCGTGTCAGCTTCACAGTTGCCCCTTGCTCGACGAGTCTCTGAATGATGGTCTCGGGACTTCACCGCCCGAGGCAAGGATCCTGTGTTGCCGGTACTGGAAACTGGGGCCGTCTCGAACATCTGCCGCAAAACCGTGCACCCGCCGTTGGCCGGCGGCTCCTTGCGGAAAGCAAGGAGCCGCCGGGAGAACCTTCGGCGCAGGAAATCGGGCGACGGCGATGACGGGGAGGGCGATGACGGGGAGGGCGGAGAGGCCCTGAAGGACGGCGTACCAGGGTGGGCAGGGGAGCCAGCCCCGCGGCCCTCAACCTGCGGATTCGGGATGGAAATTGGGCGGCGCGGCCCTCTTGTCATGGCTATGGTGGCCCGATGGCATCGGTCAAGCAGGTCCAGATCACCTTCGACTGCGCGTCGCCCGAGCGCGTCGGCCGCTTCTGGTGCGAGGTCCTGGGGTACGTCCCGCCGCCCGTCCCCGAGGGGTTCGACACCTGGGACGACTACCAGCGCTCGCTGCCGCCCGAGGAGCAGGACGCCTGGTTCGTCGCCAGTGACCCCACCGGCGTGGGCCCGCGGATGTACTTCCAGCGCGTCCCCGAGGGCAAGGTCGTCAAGAACCGGGTCCACCTCGACGTGCGGGTCGGCACCGGACTGGTGGGTGCGGAGCGCCTGGCGGCGCTGGAGGCCGAGTGCGCCCGCCTGCTCCCCCTGGGCGCGACTCGCGGGCAACTGCTGATCGCCGACGACAAGAACGAGTCGTGCCTCAACATGCAGGACGTCGAGGGCAACGAGTTCTGCCTGGACTGAGCGCTTCTACGGAACCACCGCGGTGGCCCCCTTGCGAGACGCAAGGGGGCCACCGGCACGAACTGCGCTACCTGCGTGGGAAGTCGGACCGGCCGACTTCCCGTGCTTCCCAGGTCGCCTTGAGGAGTTCGTACTCGACTTCGCCGTGCTCGGACCCGGGGATCGACTCCGGCCAGTCCCCGAAGAAGCTCCGGAGGAACGACAGCCCCGACTTCTCCATCACGCGCCGGGAACGCGTGTTCACCGCCATGGTGTTCGCGGTGACCCGCTCCACCGCGAGGTCGGTGAACCCCTTGGCGACGAGGGCCCGCGAGCCCTCCGTGGCACAACCCCTGCCCCAGGCCGCCCGGTTCAGCCGGTAGCCGAGCTCGACGACGGCGGGATCGTGGTCATCGAGCGGGCGGAGTTCGAACCAGCCCAGGAAGGTGCCGGTGCTCCGCTCCTGGGCCGCCCAGAAGCCCCGGGTGCCGGTACAGGGGTGGTCGTGGAGGAGGCGGGGCAGCGTGCGGGTACGGATCGCCTCGTGGTCGGCCGGCTTGCCGCCGTTGATGAAGCGCATGACCTCGGGGTCGTCGTCGAGTGCGAAGAGGTCATCGACGTCGGCTTCGGTGAACGGCCGCAGGGTGAGGCGGTCGGTCCGCAGAAAGGGATGCATCCGGCGATCTTCATCAGGCGTCGCCGCCCCGGCCAGTGATTATTCGGCTGGTACTCCAGCCCGTGGATCGTGATCACGGATGGGAAGGTCAGGCCCGCGACGCTCCGAGGAACCGCAGCACGGCCAGGACGCGGCGGTGGTCCGCGTCGACCACGGGCAGGTCGAGCTTGGCGAGGATGTTGTTGATGTGCTTCGCCACGGCGCTCTCGCTGACCACCAGCGCCTGCGCGATGCCGGCATTGGAGCGCCCCTCGGCCATCAGGCCGAGCACCTCCCGTTCGCGGGGGGTCAGCCGCGCGAGCGGGTCGCTGTCGCGCCGCAGCAGCAACTGGGCGACGACCTGCGGGTCCAGGGCCGTGCCCCCGTCCGCCACTCGCCGGACCGCCGCCACGAAGTCGGCGACATCGGCAACCCGCTGCTTGAGCAGGTAGCCCACACCGCTGGTGTTCGCAGACAGCAGGTCGGCCGCGTACCGCTCCTCCACGTACTGCGAGAGCAGCACCACCGCCGTCCCCGGCCAGCGCCGACGGATCTCCAGCGCCGCCCGCACCCCCTCGTCGGTGAAGCCGGGCGGCATCCGGACGTCGATCAGGGCGAGTTCGGGCCGGTGCTCCGCCACCGCCGCCAACAGCCCCTCCGCGTCGCCGGCTTCCGCCGCGACCTGGAACCCGCCCATCTCCAGCACCTTGATCAGGCCGACCCGCAACAACACCGAATCCTCGGCGATCACCGCGCGCACGGCAGCTCCGCGGTGATGGTGGTGGGCCCGCCGACGGGGCTGCTGACGTGGAAGGCCCCGTCGAGGGAGCCGACCCGCTTGGCCAGCCCGGTCAGCCCCGTGCCGGCGGCGGCGTCGGCACCGCCCAGCCCGTCGTCGGTAACGCGCACGCGCAGCACCCCGCCGACCTGACGGACCAACACCTCGGCACGCATCGCGTCGGCATGCTTCGTCGCATTGGCCAGCGCCTCCGAGATCACGAAGTACGCGACCGACTCCACGTTGGGCGCCACCCGCTCCTCCAGATCGACCCGCAGCCGCACCGACAGGGGCGTGCGGGCAGCCAGCCCGGACAACGCCGCGTCCAGACCTCGGTCTTCGAGCACGGCCGGGTGCAGCCCCCGCACCAGGTCATTGAGTTCGGTGATCGCCTCCTTCGCATCCAGGTGCGCTCTCGCGATCACCTCGTCGCGGGCATCACTCGGCAGGTCCGGGCGGGTGGCAATGGCCAGACCCAGGTTGACCGCGAGAGACACCAACCGCTGCTGGGTGCCGTCGTGCAGGTCCCGCTCGATCCGGCGACGCTCCGCGTCGACGGCCTCGATCAAGTCGGTCCGGCTCACGGCCAGCTGATCGACCCGCTCCTGGAGCCGCTGCGCCCGGCTGGGCCCGAGCAGGCCCAACGCCAGCCGCGCCTCGGCCCGGACCACTGCCCGCGCGGCCCAGGGCAGGGCGCACAGGAGGAGGAGTCCAGCCGCTGTGTAGGCCGGCAGCTGGGTCAGGTAGCCGAACCAGTCCTGGCGGCTTCCGGTTGGCAGCACCCATGACCAGGCGTAGGCGGTGGCGCCCGCCAGGCACGCCGCCGCCACCGCGAGCACCAGCAGCTCCAGCAGCGCGAGCAGCGGGCCCAGCAGGAGGTGGTAACCGATCTTGCGCCAAGGCCGCGTCGCGGCGAGCCACCGGGCGGTCGAGGCCCACGTCCGTCGTTCCGGCGCGGTGGGGGTGAGCCGGGGGACGTCCACACCGATGAGCACCCGGTAGCGAGCCCGCTGAACGGCCGTCAGCACCGGGGCGCCGAGCAGGACCAGGGCGGCCGACACGGAAACCGTCAGGAGCCAGTTCCCCGTCCTGGCGGTGGTCGCCGCCGCCCAGGCCCACACGGGCACCAGCGCCAGGTGCGGCAGCACACCGGCGGCAAGAAAGCCGGTGTCCCGCCGCGCCCGGAGGACCGTGCGTCTCAGTCCAGCTGGAATCGTCATGGCACGACGCTAGGGCACCGCAGGAGGACAGTGCCATGAAACCTGTACCCGATCTCATGGTGAACCTAGTACCAGCTGTAGATCTCGATCTCGGCGTAAGGGCGGACAGCGTCCCGGGTCGGTAGGTCGGCTCCTGCCGGCCGCCGACAGGTGGACCGGGCCCGGTGGACAGCGCAGACGGCGAGGTCTTCGACCCCGAGATCGCCGTCTGGATCCTGAGCGGCTTGGCCGACCTGGCCCGTGCCGTCCGCGACTGCATGCCGTTCCGGTGGCCCCTTGCCGGCGACAAGGGGCCACCGGAAGAATTCGCTAGGCGCGGGAGGTGATCAGGTGGTCGAACTCGCCCGCCTTCGCACCCTGGAGGAGGGAGGCGAACCTGCGAGCGGTCGTGCGGACGATGACCTCGCCCTCGTCGGACTCGCGGAGTTCGATCACTCCATCGACGGTGGTCCGCACCTCAACACAGTCGGCGTTCGAGCCCGAGAAACTGGACTTCTGCCAGGTGGAGTTACGCATATTTACTTTCCATGTCCTTCTTGATGGAGCGGATAAACTCTCGGGACTCCTCCCGTGAGAGAGCAGACGAGCCGATCCGGGCGAGCAGCGACCGAAATCTGGCTGTGTGGGCTGGCGCGTCAAAGAGAAGGTTTCCGACGCCCGAGTCTGACTGGACCGTGTCGAGCTCCTGAACCGGACCTTCGACGTAGGTGAAGTTCTCGTTGGGCAGCGGAATCATGTCGACGTCGAACGGCACGACTCGGATGGAGATATTGGACCTTTCCGAGGCCTCGACAACGGCTTCAAGCTGCTCGGCCTGGACCTTGGCCCCGCCGAACTGCATGCGCAGTGCTGCTTCATGGATGAATGCCGTGTATGGCGTCGCCTCGGAGCGGATGATGTGCTGACGCCGCAAGCGAAAGGATGCCCTCAGATCGACCTCGTGCTCGGGCAAAGGCGGGTAGGAGCGAGCAAAGACAGCTGAGGCGTAGGCGTTGGTCTGAAGCAGTCCATGGATGAAGGCCATCGTGTAGACCGACAGGCCTCGTGCGTGAGCTTCGATCTCAGCGACCTCAAGGAAGTCCTGCGAAAGGTTTCCGCGATACTCCTCCCACCAGCCGCCCTTGTCGCGGTCCGTGATGATGTCCGCGAGGGCGTCGATCAAGGGCTCGTTGACGCACATGCACAAAGCGGCGATCGTGCGCAGGCGTTCGACGCTGATGCCGGTCCTGCCGCTCTCCATCTGGGTCACGTGGGCGGGATTGATACCCAGCGCGCGGGCCAGTTGGCTGCCGCCGAGGCCGGCCTGTTCACGCATCCTGCGCAGCTCGGCACCCAACCGCAGCTGACGGAGGGTCGGGTTCGATCGTAGGGCCATGGGATCAGTCTGCCGCAGAACGACAGCCACGTTCGGGGGAACTTCTCGCGGATCGCCACAAATCTGTGGCGGCTCGCGCTATCGTCATTTCCAGAACGATCCGATGGATCGTCAGATACGCCTTGGTTCCGGGCAGTAGGCGCCAACTGCCCTCCCGCCGAAGAGCAACCAGCACCTGGCCTGGCTCACGGCCTTCCCCCTCCACACTCATGCCTCTCGGAGGTTCCCGTGTGCACCCTCAACACCCCCTCGCTCACCCTCACCCGGCAGGCCCTGCGGGACGTCCTGACCCGCGCCGCCTGGGACACCGAGACCATCTTCAACGCCGAGCTCGCTCTCGGCGAGTTGATCGTCAACGCGTGGCGACACGCCCACACCGCCTCGCCCGTCGTCTACTTCTCCCTTGACGACCGCACCCTGCGGGTCTGCGTCGCGGACGAGAGCGACGCGCTCCCCGACGAGAAGTCCCTCGACTTCCTCTCCGAGTCCGGACGGGGCCTCCAGCTCGTCTCCGGCCTCACCCACCGCTGGGGCGTCGACCCCCAGAAGCGCGGCAAAACCGTCTGGTACGAGCTGGACTCCGCCGCGTGACCCGCGAACCGATCGCCCCCGACGATCCCCGGATGCGGGACTTCACCGCCCCGCACATCACCGCCCTCCTCGGGGAGCTGCACCGCCGGGGCCTCCCGTACGGGCTCCTCTGGGGCTCCGCCTCGGCCGGGGAGACCATCCTCGACGGGCGTCTCCTGGTCGACTTCGGCAACGCGCCGGTGAGCACTCTCCTCAACCTCCTCCACCTGCTCCGCGACCTGGACCGGGACGCGGCGTGGGAACGGTGAGCCGCTGAACACGCGAAGGCCCTCGCCCACCGAAGGGGCGAGGGCCTCGCGGCGTCCGTCGGCTCCGGGTCAGCCGCCGGACGGGTTCCTGGGCGTTCCTCCACCGGCCCCGCCACCACCGGCCCCGCCACCACCGAAGCCACCACCGCCGAAGCCACCCGCACCACCGGCGGCGCCTTCGACCAGCTGGCTGGCGGTGTAGCCACCGTTGGCGTCGGGGGTGCCGACGACGGTCACGCTCTGGCCGGGCTGGAGGTCTCCGACCTTGCCCTCCTTGTTGAGCTGGACCTTCGTCGCGTCGCCGGTGGTGACCTTGACGGTGTTGCCGTTGGCGTCGGTCAGGTAGACGGTGTTGCCGTCGACGGCCTTGACCGTGCCCCGGGCGAAACCGGCCTGCCCGCCCTGCCCCGCCCCCTGCCCGCCCTGCCCCTGGCCCTGACCCCCGCGACGGGAGCCGTTCTGCCCCTGCCCGTAGCCCCCGCCCGTCGCAGCAGCAGCCGCGGCCGGCCGGGCGGAGGACTTCCCGCCGCCCGAGGTCCCGTTGTCCTTCTGGTACCAGACCCCGCCCGCGAAGGCCCCGGTGGCGATCACGCCGCCCGCCAGCGCCAGGCTGAGCCAGGGCAGCTTCCGCCTCGGCGGCGCGGCCAGTTCGGCGCTCACGTCACGGGCGTCCGGCGGCGTGGCGAGCAGGGCGATCTGCTCGGCCGGGGTACCGGCGTCCGGGCTGACCCTGGCGATCTCTTTGCTCATGACAGTGGAGTCCTACTCGTGCCGGAGGGCGTCGATCGGCCGCAGCGAGGCGGCCCGGTTGGCGGGGTAGCTGCCGAAGAACAGCCCGATGGCGACGGCGATGGCGAACGCGCCGAGCACCGATTCGGGGATCACCACCGGCTTGATGCCGACGATGCTGACGTGCGAGCCGGCGATCCCGGCTGCCACGCCCAGCCCCGCGCCGATCACCGACAGCAGTGTCGACTCGGTGAGGAACTGCCCCAGGATCACCGCGCGCGGCGCGCCGAGCGCCTTGCGGATGCCGATCTCGCGCGTCCGCTCGGTGACCGTCACCAGCATGATGTTGGTGATCCCGATCCCGCCGACCAGCAGCGAGATCGCCGCCACCGCGCCGAGCAGCACGGTGAAGGTCTTCGTGGTGCTCTCCCTCGCCGTGAGCAGCGAGGCCTGGCTGGTGATCCGGAAGTCCGCCTTGGCGGGGTCGGCGATCGCGTGCGTCCCGAGCAGGACGCGGGTGATCTCGGACTGGGCCGCGGTGGTGCTGTCCGCGTTCGCGGCCTGGACCAGGATCTGGTTGACCGAGCCGAAGCCGGTGAAGGCGTTCTGCACCGTCGGCAGCGGGGCGATGACCACGTCGTCCGGGTCGGTGAAGCCGCTGCCGCCCTTGGCCTGGAGCACGCCGACCACGGTGAACGGGGTGCCGCCGAGGACGATCGACCTGCCGACCGGGTTCTCGGTGTCGAACAGCTGCTTGGCCGTCGTCGCGCCGAGCACCGCGACCTTGCGCGCGTCGAGCACGTCGTCGTCGGTGAAGTACTCGCCGTGGACGACCTTCTGGTTGGCGGTCTCGAAGTACGACGGGTAGGTGCCGACGATCGAGCCCGGGCTGTACGAGACGTTCCCGTACAGCGCCGTCCCGCTGGTGGTGACCACCGGCGCGACCGACCGGATCGCGGCCGCGTCGCCGTCGCTCGCCAGCGCCTTGGCGTCGGCGACGGTGAGCTTCTTGACCGAGGAGGTGGCCCGGGAGCCGCCGTTCGCCGAACCGGCGCTGACCGTCAGCGAGTTGGTGCCGAGCGAGGTGATCGAGTCCTTGACCGCCACCGAGGAGCCGTTGCCGACCGCCAGCAGCAGGATCACCGAGGCCACGCCGATCAGCACCCCGAGCATGGTGAGCGCCGAGCGCACCTTGTTGGCGGCCAGGCCGCCGACGGCGAAGCGGAGCGTCTGCCAGAGGATCACGCCGGCACCTCCGCGACCGACGCCGCGCCCGCGCCCGCTGCGCTCGCCGCGCCCGCGACCGCCGCGTCCAGGAAGGGCGGCGGCCCCTCCACGGGCGCCTGCCGGAGGTCGCTCACGATCTGCCCGTCGACCAGCCGCAGCACCCGCTTGGCGTGCCGGGCGACCTCGTCCTCGTGGGTGATCAGCACGACGGTGCGGCCGGTGGCGTTGAGGCCGTCGATCAGGGCCAGCACCTCCTCCGTCGAACGGCTGTCGAGGTTGCCGGTCGGCTCGTCGGCGAGCAGCATCGCGGGCGCCGTCACCAGCGCCCGCGCCACCGCGACGCGCTGCTGCTGGCCGCCGGAGAGCTCGTTGGGCTTGTGCCCGGCCCGCTCGGCGAGCCCGACGAGCGACAGCGCGGCCATCGCCCGGCGGCGCCGCTCGGCGGTGCGCACGCCCGCGTAGGCGAGCGGCAGCTCGACCTGGGCGAGCGCTGTGGTGCGGGGCACCAGGTTGAAGGACTGGAAGACGAAGCCGATCTTGCGGTTGCGCACCAGGGCGAGCTGCTGCTCGTCCAGGTGGCCGACGTCGGTGCCGTCCAGCAGGTAGCGGCCGGCGGTGGGGACGTCCAGGCAGCCGAGGATGTTCATCAGGGTGGACTTGCCGGAGCCGGAGCTGCCCATCACGGCGACGAAGTCGCCCTGCTCGATGTCCAGGCTGACGCCCTGCGGCTCGCCGGTCCGCGGATCCGAGGGGCCGCGCAGCGCGTGCACGGTGGCGTCGCCGTGCCCGTACGCCTTGGTGAGCCGGCGGATCCGGATCACCGGCACGGGGTGCGCCGGGACGCGCTTGTCGATGACGTGACGCATGACCGGTCTCAGCCCCTGCCGCCGCGAGCGGTCCCGCCACCGGCGCCACCGCCACCGGCCCCGCCGGCCCCGCCGGCACCGCCCGGGAAGACCCCGCCGCCGGCCCCGCCGCGGTTGCCGCCGAGGCCCGGGAAGGAGGCGTTCGGGAAGCCGTTGCCGCCGCTGGTGGTGGGGAGTTCGACCTTGTCGCCCTCCTTCAGCCCGGAGACCACCTGCACCGTGCTGTCGCCCTCGACCCCGATGCCGACGGTGACCCGCTCGGTGGCGCCGTCCGGCCGCACCAGGGTCGCGGTGCGCGAGGTACCGGTGCCGGACAGCGCGGAGGTGGGCAGCGAGAGCGCGTTGTCCGCCTCGCCGGTGATCACCTGGACGGTGGCGCTGAGGCCGGTGCGCAGGGCGCTGGTGTCACCGGTGATCTGGAGCGTGGCCGCGTACTGGACGGCGGCGGAGCCGGCCGCGCCGCCGGAGCCGCTGCCGGTGGGCAGCGAACTGACGGACAGGACGGTCGCGTTGAGCTTGGTGTCGGACTGGGCGTTCAGGGTGACGGTGGCCGCCTCGCCCTTCTTCAGTTTGAGCGAGTCGAGCTCGGAGAAGTTCGCGGTGACCTGCATCCCGGTCGGGTTGGTGAGCACGATGAAGCCGCTCGGGGCGGACGTCGAACTCGCGCCGCTCCCCGTGGACTTGGTTGAGGAGGAACCGCTCGCGGTGGCCCCGACCGTGTCGCCGGCCTTGCCGGAGACGGAGGCGACGGTGCCGTCCACCGAGGCGGTCAGGGTGGTGCCGGACAGCGCCGCCCGGGCGTTGGCGAGGTTGGTCTGCGCGGTGGCGACCTGCTGCTGGGCCTGGGCCACAGCCGCGTCGTCGACCTTGGTGGTGGTGACGGTGGCGGTCTGCGGGGCGGGCGTACTGCTCCCGCCCGCCCCGCGGCCACCGCTGCCGGCCCCGCCGCCGGGGGTGGCGGCGGAGGTGGCGCCCGGCAGTTGCTCGGTGGTCGTGGTGGTGACGCCGGCCTGGGCCTTGGTGAGGTTGGCCTGGGCCGTGGTGAGGGCCGCCTGGGCCGCGTCCACCTGCTGCTGGGCCGCCGTGGTGTCGACGGTGGCGAGCACCTGGCCCTTCTTCACGGCGTCCCCGACCGCGACCTCGACCGCGGTGAGCTTGCCGCCGGTGGTGAAGTCCTGGGCCGCGTCGGTCGGCGAGACCAGGGTGCCGGATCCGGACACGGTGGCCAGGACGGTGCCCTTGGACACCGTCGCGGTACGGGCCGCGGGCTTCGCGGAGGCCGGGCCGGAGCTGCCGCTGACCGTGGCGTACACCAGGGCGGCACCGCCCAGCAGGGCCACGCCGAGCGCGGAGTTGACGAGGACGGCGCCTCGCCGCCGTGGGAGCACCTTCATGCCGCACAGCTTCCCGGGGAGCTCTTGCGTCGTCCTGGGCGCCGGCTGGGAGAAGGCTGACCGGCCGGATCCGGGCATTACGGACGGATCACCCGGCCCGTGCGGGCGCCTTGGCCGCCCCGTGGGAGACCGTTGGCCGAACTCCCAGCGGGCTCCCAGCGACCTCCAGCCATCCGGGAGGACGTTCCGAGGACGCTTTCACGCAGTCGCGTGGGGATCGCCGGGGGAGGCGGCAGCTCGGGCACCCGCGCGCGGAATGCGGGTCCCCGCGCGGAAACGCCGCAGGGGCGCGCCGAATGACCGGCGCGCCCCTGCGATCACCAGCAGGACGTCAGGACGCCAGGACGTCAGAGCGACTTGCGGAAGGCCTCCGCGACCGAGAGGAAGATCGAGTTGCCCTCGGCCTCGCCGATCGACACCCGCACGCCCTCCGGGAACGGCCGCACGATCACGCCGGCCTCGGCGCACGCGGCGGCGAACTCCGTCGAGCGCTCGCCGAGCCAGAGCCAGACGAAGTTGGCCTGCGAGTCCGGGATCTCCCAGCCCTGGGCGCGCAGCCCGGCCACCACCCGGGTGCGCTCCCCGACCAGCGCCTCCACCCGCTCCAGCAGCGCCTCCTCGGCGCGCAGCGAGGCGACGGCCGCGTTCTGGGCGAGCTGGCTCACGCCGAACGGGGTGGCGACCTTGCGCAGCGCGGCCGCCACCGGCTCGTGCGCGATGGCGAAGCCGACCCGCAGACCCGCCAGGCCGTACGCCTTGGAGAAGGTGCGCAGCACGCAGACGTTCGGGCGGTCCCGGTAGAGCTCGATGCCGTTGGGCACCTCGGGGTCGCGGATGAACTCGATGTAGGCCTCGTCCACCACGACCAGGACGTCGCTCGGGACGGCGTCCAGGAAGCGCTCCAGCTCGGCGCGGTGGATCACGTTGCCGGTGGGGTTGTTGGGGTTGCAGACGAAGATCAGCCGGGTGTTCGGAGTGACGGCGGCGAGCATCGCGTCCAGGTCGTGGTCGCCGTTCGCCTTGAGCGGCACCGGGACGGGCGTGGCGCCGGAGACCGTGGCGACGATCGGGTACGCCTCGAAGGAGCGCCAGGCGAAGATCACCTCGTCGCCCGGGCCGGCCGTGACGAGCACCAGCGACTGGGCGATGCCGACCGAACCGGTGCCGGTGGCGATGTGCTCGGCGGGCACCCCGAAGCGCTCGGCCAGCACCGAGGTCAGCTCGGTGACCCCCATGTCGGGGTAGCGGTTGAACGAGCCGGCCGCCCGGACCGCCGTCTCCAGGACGCCGGGCAGCGGCTCGTAGGGGTTCTCGTTCGAGGACAGCTTGTAGGCGTCGGCGCCGGCCGGCTTGCCGGGCTTGTAGGTGGGGATGCCGTCGAGGGTCGGCCGCAGCCGCGGGCCCTGCGCTGACGTACCACTGCTCACGGTCGTACTCCGTTTCCAGTTGCGGAACTCTCCGGTGCGCTCGCCCGCCACGGACGGGTTCGCCTCCGTGCCCGGGACCTCGTGACGCGCCCGGACCACCCCGGTCGGGTGCCTTGCACCATACCGACCGCCCTCACCCGTAGGAGTGAGATGCCCGGTCGGGTTACAGGCGCAGATCAGCCATTCTGCCCCGTTCCTTTGGCACATGTCAGAGGTAAGAGTGCTGGTTTCAGACGGGTATCGAAGGGGCGCACCCCGGCTCACTCTTGGAGAAACGTATCTCCAGGGGCTTCCGATGCGCCGGTCACAGACCCTTGTCAGGAGCCATACGATCGGTCCGCCATGACAGCAGCAGCCAACCAGAGCGGTCGGCGTCCCACCACCTCACGGCGTCTGGAGCGGGCCGGCATCCGGGATGTGGCAGCAGCCGCCGGAGTGTCGATCACCACTGTCTCCGATGCGCTGAACGGAAAGGGCCGCCTGCCCGACGAGACCCGCAGCCGGGTGCGCGAGGTCGCCGAGCGCCTCGGCTACCGCCCCTCCGCGGCCGCCCGCACCCTGCGCACCGGACGGTCCGGCCTGATCGGCCTGACCGTCACGACCTACGGTGAAGAACCTTTCACCTTCACCGAGTTCGCGTACTTCGCCGAGATGGCCCGGGCCGCCACCAGCGCCGCCCTCGGCCGCGGCTACGCGCTGGTGGTGCTGCCCGCCTCCTCCCGCCACGACGTCTGGGGCAACATCGCCCTGGACGGCACCGTGGTGATCGACCCGCCCGACCAGGACCCCCTGGTGAGCGAGCTGTACCGCTCCGGCGTCCCGGTGGTCAGCGACGGCAAACCCGGCAACTGCCCGGTCACCGCCTGGGTCGACAACGACCACGAGGCCGCCGTGCTCGGCATCCTCGAACACCTCTCCGAGGCCGGCGCCCGCCGGATCGGCCTGCTCACCGGCACCAGCACCGACACCTACACCCGGCTCTCCACCGAGGCCTACCTCGGCTGGTGCGCCAAGGTCGGGCAGGAGCCGGTGTACGAGACCTACCCGGCACACGACCCGGCCGCCGGCGCCGTCGCCGCCGACCGGCTGCTCGCCCGCCCCGACCGGCCGGACGCCGTCTACGGACTGTTCGACCCCAACGGCACCGACCTGCTGGCCGCCGCCCGCCGCTACGGCCTGCGGGTGCCGGACGACCTGCTGCTGGTCTGCTGCAGCGAGAGCGACGTCTACGCGACCACCGAGCCGCCGATCACCACGCTCTCGCTCAAGCCGCGCAAGATCGGCACCACCGTGGTCAACCTGCTCATCGACGCGATCGAGGGCGTGGACTCCGGGACGGGCGTGGACATCGCCCGGCTCTTCCCGCCGCGGTTCCGCACCGCCGGCACCGGGCCTCCGCCCGGCACCCTGATGCCGACCGAACTGATCGTCCGCGCCTCCTCCCAGCGCCGGAGTCCGCGCACCACCGTCAGCCCGCCCCGGCCCCCGGGCGAGGTGTAGACCACCCCGCCGGCGCCGCCCCGGGGGCGGGACACGCCGCCCGACCCCAGCTGACGAGACCGTACCGAGCCGGGACAAAACGGACCTTGCGAGGCCGCCCGGCTGACGCTCCGGAGGATTGGATACCCACCAGGTGACGACGCCGGGAGAGTGGTCTTCCTATGATGGGCGAATGACACCCGAGGACCGCTTCCCCGGGCCCGAGCACCCCCACCCGGGCCCCCGCCACCAGCCGGACCTCGACGTGCTGCCGTACGGCACCTATTACGAACCCGACGCCGCCGCCGGCTACCCCGCCCCGCCGTACGAGGGGGAGGGCTACAACGGGGAGACCTACAGCGGCTACGGCGGAGCCCGCTACCTGGAGCAGCACTGGCCCGACGGCCAGGGCCACGGCCACACCGTGCACGCCCAGGGCATCGGCATGGACCAGACCCCGGCCTTCTCGCACCAGGGGCAGGGCGGGTACGAGGACGGGGCCGGTTACGAGGACGGCCCCGGGTACGAGGAGCGCACGGGCTACGAGGAGCGCACCGGCTACGACGGGCAGGACCAGGGCGGTTACGAAGGCCAGGACCAGGGCGGCTACGAGCCCACCCTGCCCGACCAGCCCTCCCCCGCACTCCGGCTCGACGGCCGCGACGACCCGCCGACCATCGAGCTCGGCCCGCCGCTGCCCGACCCCGCCGCACCGACCTACCCGTACCCCGCCCCCGGCCCCGGCGAGCCGCCCGGCCCGGTCTACGTCGTCGGCGACGTGCACGGCTACCTGGAGGAACTGCGCGCCGAGCTGCGCCACCAGGGCCTGATCGACGCCGACGGCCACTGGTCCGCCGGCCGCGCCCGGATCTGGTTCCTCGGCGACTTCACCGACCGCGGCCCCGACGGCATCGGCGTCATCGACCTGGTCATGCAGCTGGCCGCCGAGGCCGCCGCGGCCGGCGGCTACTGCCGCGCCCTGATGGGCAACCACGAACTGCTCTTCCTCGGCGCCGCCAAGTACGGCGACGAACCCGTCCAGTCCACCGCCGGCACCGCCTCCTTCCTCGCCGCCTGGCGGCTCAACGGCGGCCAGCAGAACGACCTGGACCGGCTGGAGGCACACCACATCAGCTGGCTCTCCCGGCTCCCCGCCATGGCGGTCGAGGACGGCCACCTGCTGCTGCACTCCGACACCACGGCGTACCTGGAGTACGGCGAGTCCATCCCCGACGTCAACGACGCCGTGCACAACCTGCTCGCCGACGGCAGCGTGGACGAGTGGTGGGACTGCTTCCGCCGCTTCACCAAGCGGTTCGCCTTCCGCGGCGACGCCGGACCGACGGCCGTCCACGAGCTGCTGGACACCTACGGCGGCAGCCGGATCGTGCACGGGCACAGCCCGATCCCGTACCTCACCGGCGCGGTGCACAACGACGACGGCCAGCCGCCGCACATCCCCGGGCCGTACGTGTACGCGGACGACCTCGCGGTGGCGATGGACGGCGGCGTCACCATGGAGGGGCGGCTGCTGGTCGCCCGGCTGCCCATCGGCTGAGGCGGCTCGGGCCGGGCGGCTGCCCGGTGGTCCGGTGGTCCGGCCTGCCGGTGGTCTGGCCGGGCCGGTGGTCTGGCCGGCCGGTTGCCCGGTTGCCTGGATGCCCGGATGGCCTCCGGTAGCCGACCGATCGTCAACCGACCGTCTCTGTCGAACAGTTGTTCCCGGCGCTCGGGTGGTCGTGTGCGCGCGTCCCGGGGCGCGAAAATCCGGAAACCGACTGTCAGCCCGGGCGCGCCCGCCCCTACCATGAGGCACACCACACCCGGCCGCCCGTCAGGCGGCCCGCCTCCGCGCCCGTTTCGGCGCCCTGAGGGCCGCGCGCCCCCGGGGCGGAGCGAACGGGGTCCGCACGAACGGGGTCCCCATGTCCAACCCCCCGCCCCTGCTCGCCGAGGACCGCCCGGAGTACGAGCGCCTCCTCACGGAAGCCCTGCGCGACCGCGCCGTCCTCACCGCCCTGCGCGCACCCGGCGCGCTCACCACCGACCAACTGCGCATCAGCGCGCTGCGCGACGCCGACCGCGTCAACGCCGCGGCCGCCACCGAGTACGCCCACTACACCCGGCTGCGCGAGAGCCTGCACAGCACGCCCCCGCCCCCGTCCCCGCCCGGCGGCGAACCGGCCACCCCCGGGCTGCTCACCCAGCTGCGCTCCGGGAGCGGCGGCGCCGGACTGTTCCCCGTCCTCACCGTGCTCACCCCGATCCTGGCCTGGGCCGCCGCCCTGTTCCTGCTGCTCATCGGCTACCTGCTGCGCGCCACCGGCCCGGACCTCGCCCTCGCCCACTCCCTGGTCACGGCCGGCTGGGTGGCGCTCGCCGCCGGGGTCGCCGCGATGGCCATCGGCATCCTCGGGCTGCTGCTCACCGCCCTGCGCGAAGGCGCCGCGACCGCACCGGCCGGCACCGACCCGGAACTCGCCGCCGAACTCGGCGACGCCCACCGCGAGTGGCGCAGCGCGCTGCGCGAGCGCGGACTCCTCCCCTACCTGCTCGACGCGCTGCCACCGGTGCCGGGCCCGGCGGCCGGGCCCGGTCGCACCGACGGTCAGCGCCCCGACGGCCCCGACCACGGCGACCCCGACCACAGCGGCCCGGACTTCAGCAGCCCCGGCTACACCTCGCCCGCGTTCAGCAGCCCCGGTGCCGAGGGGCTGACCGACCCCCAGGGCCGCTCCTCCCGCCCGGCCGCCTTCACCGGGCCCGACTTCACCGGGCCCGGTTACACGCCGCCCGACTTCACCGGGCCCGACGAGGTCGGCTGAGCCCGCCGCGGCCCGAGCGCCCGGGGCGCTGCCGCGGGTCCGGGACGCCTCCGCGAGCCCGGGACGCCTCCGCGGGCCCGGGCGCTTACGGGGGACATCCCCACCCCCGGTCCGGGTGCCGCCTCCATCGCCCCGAACTCCGCTGCCCGCCAGGGTGGAAGCCACACGTGGAGAACGAGCGGGGGAGAACAGCGATGAACACCGGACCCATCCGACCACCACGCACCGGACCGGCGCCACTGCCGGTCGCCGCCCTGGCGGCGGCGCTGGCGGCGGCCCTACTGGGGCTGCTCCCCACCGGGGCACCGGCGGGCGCCGCGCCGCTGAACGTCGTGCCGGTGGGCGCGGCCGTGAACGTCACCTCCGCGCCCACCACTCCCGCGAACACCACCTCGGCGAGCACCACAACCGCGAGCGGCCCGTCCGCGAGCGTCCCGTCCGCGACGGGCGATCCGGTCCCCAGCCCGGTCGAGTTCACCGGCGCCGACGGCACCGTCCTGCACGGCCTGGTGCTGGCCGCCCCCACCGCGACGACCGGCACCCGCACCCCCGGGCTGGTCATGATCCCCGGCGCCGGCCCCGGCCCGCTGGCCGAGCTGCGGGCCGCCGCCGAGGCGTACGCCCGGCACGGCGTCACCACGCTGATCTTCGACAAGCGCACCGACGGCTACTCGATGACCCACCGGGACTACGGGCAGCTGGCCGACGACGCCCTGGCCGCCGTCCGGCTGCTGCGCACCCGGCCGGAGGTCGCGCCGGAGCGGGTCGGGCTGTGGGGCCTGTCCGAGGGCGCCTGGGTGGCCTCGCTCGCCGCCACCCGCTCCACCGAGGCGACGTACCTGGTCACCGTCGGCGCGGTCGGCCTCCCCCCGGCCCGCCAACAGGCCTGGGCGTACCGGGGCTACCTGCACCACGCCGGCGTCTCCGGCTCGCTGGTCGACGCGCTCTCGGACACCTCCGTCCGGCAGCTCACCGCCGCCGGGCTCTTCCCCGAGGCCGACTACGACCCGGTGCCGGTGTGGGAGCGGGTCCGGCAGCCGGTCCTGGCCGAATGGGGCACCCTCGACCGCGAGGCCGCCCCCGAGGAGAGCGCGACGATCATCCGCCAGGCCCTCGACCGGGGCGACAACACCCACTACACGCTGCGGACCGTCCCCGGCGTCCGGCACAACCTGCACCTCACCGGGGACGACGGCTACGACCGGCCCGACCGGCTCCCGGCGGACTACGCCGAGACCGAGTCCGCCTGGATCCAGCGGCTGGCCACCGGCCTGCCCACCGCCTCCGCCGACCCGGCCCCGCACCAGGACATCCGCAGCCGCGCGCTCGAACCGCTCCCCTGGTACGAGTCGACCTGGTTCGAGGCCGTCGCCACCCTGCTCTGCCTGACCGGCTTCGCGGGCTACGCGCTGACCGGCGCCGCCCGCCACCTGCGCCGCCGACCGCGCCCCGCCGCCCTGCCCCGGGCCGCGCGCTGGGCCGCCCTCGCCGGGACGGCCGCCCTCCTCGGCGCCCTCGGGTACCTGCTCTTCCTCATGGTCACCGCCGCGATGTTCCCCGGCCCGGTCCTGTTCGGCCGCCCGGTGGTCTGGCTGGCCGTCCAACTGCTCGCGCTGTTCGCGCTCGGGTCGTCCGCCGTCGCCGCGGCCGGCGCCCTGCGGGGGCGGGCCGCCCTGGCCGCCGCCTCGGTGGCCGACCGGGCCCGGCTGGGCGCGCTGCTGCTGGCCGGGGTGGCGTTCCTGCCGTGGGCCCTGTCCTGGGGGCTGCTGCTGCCCTGACCCCCGCCGGGGCCTCGGCGGGCAGACGGTCGGCAGCGGCTCACACCGCCGGTGCCGCGACCGGACGCGCGGCCGAAGGCGACGGCCGGCCGGCCGTCAGCCGCGCGGACAGGGCTCGCCGGCCGCGCGCGATCCACGGCAGCGGCCAGCGCAGCAGCAGGTACAGGCACAGGCCCCAGCCCGTGGCGTGCACCGCCCAGACCCCGGCCATGGTCGGGCCGCCCCAAGCCCGGTGGTAGTCCGTGTCCAGGTACCAGAGCGGGTAGCCGAAGTTCCGCACCGAGCCGAACAGCGCGTACCCGACCAGCAGCAGCGCCAGGGCGTCCAGCGGCAGCCCCAGGACCACCCGGGCCAGCACCCGGCCACCCGTCCAGCCGCGGCCGCCCGACACCCGCGCCTGCCACCGGGCGGCCCGCCCCGGCCGCCCGGTCAGCACCAGCCAGGCCCCCACCACGCCGGCCGGCAGCGCCAGGCCCGCGCGGACGGCGACCCGGACGAGGCTGCGGGACTGACGGGGGATCACGGACATCATCGGCTCCTTCAGCCTCGTTCGGTCGATGCCCCCACCTTCCCGTTCGGGTGCCCGGCCGGTCGTCACACCGGGGAACCGGATCCGGGGTCATACCCGGGTACCAGATCGACCGCCGTCGACACCGTCCGCGCGGCGGCGGCCCGCTCCCCTTGGCGGGGGAGCGGGTCGCGCCCGGTTCAGCCCGGCTGAGGACGCCCCCGCCCGCGTTCTCCGGGAGGGTCGGAGGCGGTGGCGGACGGACGGTGTCCGCCCGGGCCGGGAGGCGGAACCATGGGCGCACGGACGATCGCGGCACGGCTGCACGGAACACCCGCACCGGGCGTGCCCCGCTGGGCCGTCCGGGCGGCCTACGCGATCACCCTGGCCGTCCTGCCCTCCTGCCTCTGGCGGATCGGCGGCTTCATCCTCGGGCTGCCGCTGCTCGAGCACGGCCCGACGCCCCCCGAGCAGGATCCGGCCTCGTTCGACGGCGGCTGGGCGTACATCCTCGCGCTCAGCGTGGTCAGCGAGGCGCTGGCCCTCCTCTGCTTCGGCCTGGTCGCCCGCTGGGGCGAGGTGTGGCCGCGCTGGATCCCCGTCCTCGGCGGCCGCCCCGTCCCGGTGCCGGCCGCCGTCGTCCCGGCCGGGCTGGGCGCGACGGCGCTGATGGTCTTCCCGTACTCGATGGTGATGTTCTCGCTCGGCCTGACCATCCGGGGCGACGAGGCCGGGATCATCACCCACGGCTGGCAGACCGTCGTGTTCTGGATGAGCTACCTGCCGTTGGCGGCCTGGGGACCGCTGCTCGCCGTGCTCACCGTGCACTACTACCGTCGGCGCAGGGCGAGTTGAGCCACGCGGGGCGGGTTCAGCCCCTCGCCCCGCCTCGTACGCCGACCCTCGCCCCGCCCCTCGCCCCGCCTCGCACGCCGCCCCTCGCCCCGCCCCTCACCCCGGCGCCACCACGCACAGGGGCGCCCCCTCCGGCCGCTGCGCGACGACGTCCGTCGCGGCCCGGACGAAGGCGCGGACCCGGGCCGTGGTGTTGCTCTCCAGCCAGACCGGGCCGCGCTCGATCGGCGGCGCGTCACGGATCGGCACGTACGCGACGTCCGGGCGCGGGTAGTAGTGGCGGGAGTGCTCGCCGACCGGGAGGACGCCGCGGCCCATCGCGACCAGGCTGAGCATCTCGGAGAAGGTGCTGCCCGACGGCCCCTTGGGCACCGGGCGCCCGGACGGCGTCCGGTCGGGGGTGCGGTCGCGCTTGAAGCCCACCGAGGTGACGGACGGGTACTGCACCACCGGGTGGTCGGCGAGCACCTCGAGCGACACCGAGCGCTCACCGGCCAACGGGTGCCCGGCCGCCACCGCGAGGACCCGCCGCTCGGTCATCAGCACCGGCCCGCGGGCCATGCCGTCGAACGGGTAGGAGGCGATCAGGATGTCGATCGAGCCGTCCTCCAGGCTCGTCCGCGAGTTGGAGAGCTGCACCTCCCGCACGTCCACCCGGCAGTCCGGGTGCCGCTCGCCGAACAGCGCGGCCGCCTTGAGCAGCACCGGCGCCGTCCACTCCCCGAGGAACGCCACCCGCAGCTCCCCGGTGACACCCCGGTTCGCGTCCTCCGCCCGACGCAGCGCCGCCTCCATCGCCGCCACCACCGGAGCCAGGTCGTCCGCCAACTGCCGCCCCACGGCGGTGAGTCGGACCGACCGGCTGGTGCGGTCGAACAGCCGACCGCCGATCCGGCGCTCCAGCTTCGCCACCACCTGGCTGACCCGCCCGGTGGTCAGGCGCAGCCGCTCGGCGGTCCGGCCGAAGTGCAACTCCTCGGCCAGCGCGAGGAAGACCTCGATCTCCAGCCGCTCCAGCATCCCGGCCCCACCCCTCGATCGTTGAATCCCGCTCAACGATCGTATGCCGATCCCGCATTGATCGCGTGCCCCACCGGGAGGATCGTTGAACCCGTCCCCGACAGCCCCACCCGAGCGGAGCCGATCACCCATGCGCGTCGTAGCCTTCGACCACCTCGTCCTCAACGTCGCCGACGTCGAGCGCTCGCTGGCCTTCTACGTCGGCCTCCTCGGCCTGGAGCCGGTCCGCGTCGACGAGTGGCGCGCCGGAAAGGTGTCCTTCCCGTCCGTCCGGGTCAGCCCCGAGACCATCATCGACCTGGCCGTCGGCCCCCGGCACGAGTCCAACGTCGACCACTTCTGCCTCACCGTCGAGCCCCTCGACTGGCAGGAGGTCATCGACGCGGGCACCTTCACCGTCCTGGAGGGCCCCGTCCCCCGCTACGGCGCCCGCGGCACCGCCACCTCCGTCTACGTCAGCGACCCGGACGGCAACACCGTCGAACTCCGCTGGTACCCGCAGGACGCCGCCAACTGAACGGACCCCCGCCCCGGACCCACGGGGGTGGACCGGGGCGGGCACCGCGAAACACCGTGCGGGCCGGTCAGTCCCGGCCGGCGAGGTGCTCGACCAGCCGGTCGAAGCTGGAGTTGAGCCCCGCCTCGGCCTCCGGGCCGCGGAACATCTCCGGCACCCCGGTCTGGTGCAGCACCACCCGGGTGCCGCCCCCGTCGAGCCCGGTGAAGGTGAGGGTGGACCGCATGCCCGAACCCTCCTCCACCATCGTGAAGGACTCGCCGGCCCGGATCTCGGCGATCTCCGCCTTCACCGGGTACCGCTCACCGGTCGCGTCCACCACCATGGTGCTGTCGTACCGCCCGCCCACCTTCGCCTCGATGGCCACGGTCTCCAGCGGCACGTGGGTGCCGACCGGCCCCCAGAAGCGGACGAACCGCTCCGGCTCGAAGTACGCCGCGAACGCGGCGGCCGGGGCGCCCGGCAGCTCACGGGTGATGGTCAGCTCGCCCAGGTTCTCGGTCATCTCGGTCATCTCGGTCTCTCCTCCGTGGTCACACCCGTCGCTTGCAAAGAGGTAGACCCCGGCCGCCCCGGAAACTCATCGCTCCCCGCGAAGATTCTTCGACGACTTTTCCCCGCGACCGACGAACGGGCCCGGAACACCCAGGGCCCGAACCGGGCGGCCGGTCCTGACGCGACGACCGAGCGCCGCCCCGACTGACGTGGGGCGGCGCTCGGTCGTGACCTGTCAGTCGGCCAGCGGGAGGTAGACCCGGTTGCCCTGGGCGGCGAACTCGGCCGACTTCTCGGCCATGCCGGCCAGGGCCTCGGCGTCGAACTCGGTGTTCACGGCGGTGGAACCGTCGCCGTGCTCGTCGCGGATCTTCTGGGAGATCTTCATCGAGCAGAACTTCGGGCCGCACATCGAGCAGAAGTGCGCGGTCTTGGCGGGCTCGGCGGGGAGGGTCTCGTCGTGGAAGCTGCGGGCGGTCTCCGGGTCGAGGGCCAGGTTGAACTGGTCCTCCCAGCGGAACTCGAAGCGGGCGTCGGAGAGGGCGTCGTCCCAGGCCTGGGCGCCGGGGTGGCCCTTGGCCAGGTCGGCGGCGTGGGCGGCGATCTTGTAGGTGATCACGCCGGTCTTGACGTCGTCCCGGTTGGGCAGGCCCAGGTGCTCCTTGGGGGTGACGTAGCAGAGCATCGCGGTGCCCCACCAGGCGATCATCGCGGCGCCGATGCCCGAGGTGATGTGGTCGTAGCCGGGGGCGACGTCCGTGGTCAGCGGGCCGAGGGTGTAGAACGGCGCCTCGTCGCAGATCTCCTTCTGGAGATCCATGTTCTCCTTGATCTTGTTCATCGGAACGTGGCCCGGGCCCTCGATCATCACCTGGACGTCGTGCTCGCGGGCGATCCGGCCGAGTTCGCCGAGGGTCTTCAGCTCGGCGAACTGCGCCTCGTCGTTGGCGTCCGCGATCGAGCCCGGGCGCAGGCCGTCGCCGAGCGAGAAGGTGACGTCGTACGAGGCGAGGATGGAGCAGAGCTCCTCGAAGTTGGTGTAGAGGAAGTTCTCCTGGTGGTGGGCCAGGCACCAGGCCGCCATGATCGAGCCGCCGCGCGAGACAATGCCGGTCTTGCGGCGCGCGGTGAGCGGGACGTAGGGCAGCAGCACGCCGGCGTGGACGGTCATGTAGTCGACGCCCTGCTCGCACTGCTCGATGATGGTGTCCCGGTAGACCTCCCAGCTCAGCTCCTCGGCCTTGCCGTCCACCTTCTCCAGGGCCTGGTAGAGCGGCACGGTGCCGATCGGCACCGGGGAGTTGCGCAGGATCCACTCGCGGGTGGTGTGGATGTTGCGGCCGGTGGAGAGGTCCATGACGGTGTCGGCGCCCCAACGGGTGGCCCAGGTCATCTTCTCCACCTCCTCCTCGATCGAGGAAGTGACGGCGGAGTTGCCGATGTTGGCGTTGATCTTCACCAGGAAGTTGGTGCCGATGACGGCCGGCTCCACCTCCGGGTGGTTCACGTTGACCGGGATGACGGCCCGGCCGCGAGCCACCTCGGCGCGCACGTACTCGGGCGCGAGGCCCTCGCGCAGCGCCACGAACTCCATCTCCGGCGTCACCACGCCCCGCTTGGCGTAAGCGAGTTGGCTGACGGCGACGCCCTCGCGACCGCGCAGCGGGCGACGCGGACGGCCGGGGAAGACGGCGTCCAGGTTGCGCAGGTTCCCGCCGCGCGGCGAGGTGTGCTTGATCCCGTCGTCCTCGGGGCGCGGCTCGCGGCCGTCGTACTCCTCGACGTCGCCGCGCTGGCGGATCCAGGCGTCCCGCAGGGCGGGCAGACCGCGCCGCACGTCGGGCTCGAAGGACGGGTCGGTGTACGGACCGGAGGTGTCGTACAGCGGGACGGTCCTGCCGTTGGTGAGCTGCACCTCGCGGTACGGAACGCGCAGGTCGGGGCGCGATCCCTCGCGGTGGGCCTTGCGCCAGGCCGGAGTCGGATAGCCGGTGCGCTCGCTGCTGGGGGCGCCCTGGACAGACTGCGGCTGTGCTTCGAACGTGGTCATCTGACCTCTACTCCCTACGCCGGCATTACCCGGTCAGGTTCCTGCGGTCGACGCAGCCGTCGGTCCGTCCGTCGACGTCCCGTTCAGCGTCCTCTCAGCCCGGTGCTCCGAGCTCCCGCGTCGCAGGCGGTGTTGCCTGCACACGACGCCCAACACCGTAGCGAGCGGATCGCCGCAGGTCCAGAGCGCCCCACCCCCACCCGGCCGCCACCCGGAGCCTCTGCGCCCTCGGCCGTCCCGTTGGCCCGCCGGCCCGGCGTCGGAGAACGGCCGAGGCCCGGCTCCCCTGTCGGGGGGCCGGGCCTCAGGGCGGCGTTACGGGGTGGCGGGTCAGCTCTTGGCGGCCTTCTTCACCAGGACCACCACGGCGGCCGCGATGCCGACCACCACCAGGAGCTTGATCACGATCGAGAGCAGTGCGCCGACGACGCCGAACACGAAGGCGACGATGTTCCAGGCCAGCACCAGGACCAGCACCGGGATGACGATGTTGCGCACCCAGGAGGGCAGCGACTTCCAGAGCTCAGCCATGTCCGTTCCTCTTCTCCCCTCGGGGCGGCCGCCGTCCGGTGCCGCGTCCCGCTTGCTTTCGGTACTTCGATCGTACGGTGGCGGGAGTGCCGGAACGAGGCCCGGCGGCCCGGAGAGAACCCCGAGATCACCCCGACCCCGACCCCCCGGGTGACCCCCGAGAATTCCTCCGGCGGCGCACAACCCCCGGCGCCGCGGAGCGTCCAACCAGTGCCGGGAGAAAGCCCGTCCCGGCACCATCGACCAGGGGGGAACCTGATCATGCGGGCCAGAACAGCCGTATCCACAGCCGCTCTCGCGGCGCTCAACCTCACCGTCGCGGCCCTCGCCGTCGTCCCGGCGACCGCCGCTCCGGCGGCCGTGACCGCCGCCGCCGACGTCACCGCACCGGCCGGGTTCGTCGGGATGTCCCCGACCCGGATCCTGGACACCCGCGACTACAGCCAGGTCCCGGCGATCCGCACCGTACGCCCGGTCCAGGAGGGCCAGTACTACTCGACCCCGCTCGCCACGTTCTGCCGCAGCCACCCCCCGCAGAACTGCACCTCCGTCGTCCCGTCCGACATCACGGCCGTGGTGGTCAACGTGACCGTCACCAACCCGACCGCCGACGGCTTCGTCTCGCTCCTCCCCACCGCCGGTCCGCCGGGGACCAGGCCCGCGACCTCCAGCATCAACTTCAAGGCCGGCCAGACGGTCTCGAACCTGGTCACGGTCGCGGTCGGCCCGGTCGACCGCGCCGCCCCGTGGCTCACCCTCTACAACAACGCGGGCACCACCGACGTCGTCCTCGACGTGGTCGGCTACTACCGGACCGCGGCGACCGACAAGTACGGCCCGCTGACCCCGACCCGGATCGCCGACAGCCGCAGCGACGGCACCGGCCGGCTCGGCGGCGACGCGGTGCGCACGTACCAGGTCGCCCGGCCGGAGCTGGGCACCGCGGACGCGAAGGCGGTGGTCCTCAACGTCACCACGACGGACGGCTCCTGGGAGAGCTTCCTGACCGCCTACCCGACCGGGACGCAGCGGCCGGCCCGGGGTTCGAACGTCAACTTCCCGGTGGGGTCGACGGTCGCCAACCAGGTCGTGGTGCCGGTCGGGGCGGACGGGAAGATCGACGTCTACAACCGCGCCGGCTGGGTGCACGTGATCGTGGACGTGGTCGGCTACTACGGCCCGTCCGGCACCGGGCTGTTCAGCGCGCTCAAGACCCCCGTCCGCAATCTCGACACCCGGGTCACCGGCGGCATGCTCCAGCGGGGGGCGACCACGGCCGTCCAGGCCGTGCCCACGGACGGCTCGGTCCCGAACGTGCTGGGCGTCGAGGCCAACGTCACGGTCACCGACGTCTCCGACTACGGCCACCTCACGGTGTTCCCGGGCGGGGGCCAGCCGCCGAACACCTCCACCGTGAACGTCGAGCCCGGGCAGACCATCGCCAACTCGGCGACCACCGGGGTCACCGGCGGGGGTACGTACTCGGTCTTCAACCACGGCGCTCCGGTGAACGTCGTCGCCGATCTGACCGGCTACTTCGTCACCGGCTGAGCCGGTAACGATGCCGCCCGGCCCGCCGCCCCGGAACACCCGGGTCGGCGGGCCGGGCTTGTCCGGGGAAGAGCCGCGTCCGGACGACCCGCCGAGAATTCCTCCGGCAGGGCACAACCCCGGGCGTCCCCGGGCGTCCAACCAGTGCTGGCAGCAAACCGGTCCAGCACCACCGACCTGGGGGAGGAATCCCGACCATGCGGGTCAGAACAGCCCTGTCCACAGCCGCCCTGGCGGCGCTCGTCCTCATCGCCCCGGCCCTCGCCACCGTCCCGGCGACCGCCGCACCCACCGCCTCGCCGGCCACCGCCCCGGCGGCCGACACCGCCACCCCCGACGTCACCGCACCGGCCGGGTACGTCGGGATGTCCCCGATCCGGGTCCTGGACACCCGCGACGACAGCAAGGTCCCGGAGACCCGCACGGCGCGGCCGCTGCGGGCCGGCGAGTACTTCTCGACCCCGATCGCCACGGGCTGCCTCGCCCCTCCGCGGCAGGAGTGCTTCGGCGTCGTCCCGACCGATGCCACGGCCGTGGTGGTCAACGTGACCGTGACCGACCCGACCGCCGACGGCTTCGTCACGCTCGGCCCCCCTGGCGCGCCGGGCACCAAGCCCGCAACCTCCAGCATCAACTTCAAGCCCGGCCAGACCGTCTCGAACCTGGTCACGGTCGCGACCGGCCCGGTCAGCCACGGCGTCCCGTGGCTCACCCTCTACAACAACGCGGGCACCACCGACGTCGTCCTCGACGTGGTCGGCTACTTCCGGACCGCGGCGACCGACAAGTACCGCCCGCTGTACCCGAGCCGGATCGCCGACAGCCGCCGCGACACCACCGGCCGGATCGACACCGACTCGGTGCGCAGCTACCAGGTCGCCCGCACCGAGCTGGGGACCGCGGACGCCACCGCGGTGGTCCTCAACGTCACCGCGGTCGACGGTTACCGGGACGGCTTCCTGACCGCGTACCCGGCCGGAGAACCCCGGCCCGACGTCGGCTCGAACGTCAACTTCCCGGCGGGCTCGACGGTCGCGAACCGCGTCGTGGTGCCGGTCGGCCAGGACGGCAGGATCAACCTCTACAACCACGTCGGCCCGGTGCACGTCGTCATCGACATCGTCGGCTACTACGGACCGTCCGGCAAGGGCCGGTACAGCGCGCTCAGGACACCGGTGCGGAGCTTCGACTCCCGGCTCGGCGGCGGACCGGTGCCCGGGTCGGGCACCCGGATGATCCAGGCCGTCCCCACCGACGGCTCCGTGCCGAACGCCTTCGGCGTCGAGGCCAACATCACGGCCACCAACGTCCTCGCTGACGGCTACCTCGCGGTGACCCGCGAACCGGACCTGCAGACGGGCACCTCCACCGTCAACGTGGTGCGGGGGCAGACCACCTCGAACTCGGCGACCGCCGAGGTGCTCGAAAGCACGGGCACCTACGCCGTCTACAACCACGGGGCCGACCTGGACCTCATCGCCGACGTGAACGGCTACTACGTCACCGACTGACCAGGCACCGTCCGCCCGTCGCCCGGGGGAGTCCCGGACGGCGGGCGGGCGGACGGCGGGCGGACGGCGGACGGACGGCGGGCGGACGGCGGGCGGACGCCCCCGGACGCCCCCGGACGGCTCAGACCGGCCAGCGCTCCCCGCGCCAGGCCGCGTCCCAGAACATCCACTCGTAGCGCGAGGTGGTCACGAAGTGCTCGACCACCTTGCGGCGTTCGGCCGCGGACAGCTCCTCGCCCAGCCGGTCGGTGAGCGCCAGCACCCGGCGGACCACCGACTGGAAGGCCTCGTCGCCGTAGGTGGCGATCCACTTGGCGTACAGCGGGTCGGGCGAGCCCTGGGCGAGCAGCGCCTCGCCGACCCGGGCGTAGATCCAGTAGCAGGGCAGCACCGCGCCGACCGCCTCGGCGAAGGAGCCGCCGTAGACGGTGGCCAGCAGGTAGCTGGTGTAGGCGCGGGTGGTGGGCAGCACCGGCTCGGCGGCGGCCTCCTCGGCGCTGCCGCCGAAGGCGGTCAGGAACTCGGCGTGCATGCCCTGCTCGGCGGCGAGCGCGCCGACCGCGTCGTCGGCGAAGGCCCGGACGTCCTGCTCGCCGGGTGCCTTGGCGGCGCAGACGGCGAGCGCGCGGGCGTAGTCGCGCAGGTAGTGCGAGTCCTGGACGACGAAGTGGCGGAAGGCCTCGCGCGGCAGGGTGCCGTCGGTGAGCCCGGCTAGGAAGGGGTGGGCGAGGATCTCGGCGTACACCGGCTCGATGGCGGCCCAGAGTTCTTCGGTCAGCGTCTTGGTGCTCATGCCGCCGACCCTAACCGCCGGGACGTGCGTGCGGCCGGGGCGCTCGTGCTGCCGGGGCGCGCCTGCCGCCGGCCCCGGGCGCCGGGGCCGCTCAGTCCTCCGGCGGGGAGAACACCACCAGGACCCGCAGTTCCTCGGTGACGTGGTGGAACCGGTGCTGGGTGCCGGCCGGCACGTACACCACGGTGCCGCGTCCGACCGGCGCCGTCTCGGCGCCGACGGTCAGCTCGGCCCGGCCGCTGATCACCTGGTAGATCTCGTCCTGGTCGTGCGCGGTCTGGGTGTCGGTGTCCCCGGGGGAGAGCGCGTACAGCCCGGCGGACATCCGCGGTTCGCGCAGGAACCGCAGGTACGCACCGTCGTTGGCCGCCCGTTCGGCGTCCAGTTCGTCCAGCCGGAAGAGCTTCACCGCCGCCGTCCTCCCTCGTCCTCGGGCCCGGCCGTCCACCTGCCGGACCAGGGGCATTCAACACCACCCCGCCGTCCGGTGGTTCCGCCGGGACCGGGGTACCTGCCAGGCTTGGGCGGCATGAAGGGTTTCGTCATCAAGACACTGATCAACGCGGCGGCCATCTGGGTCGCCGCCTGGATCGTCAGCGGTATCCAACTCGCCCAGGGCAACGCGGACTGGCAGCACAAGGCGCTGACGGTGCTCGGCGTGGCCGTCGTGTTCGGCGTGGTGAACTGGCTGATCAAGCCGGTGGTCAAGCTGTTCTCGTTCCCCCTGTTCATCCTCACGCTGGGCCTGATCACCTTCGTGGTCAACGCCCTGATGCTGCTGCTCACCTCCTGGGCCTCCGGGAAGCTGAGCCTGGACTTCCACGTCACCAACTTCGCTTCCGCACTGGTCGGTTCACTGATCATCAGCCTGGTGGCGTGGGGCCTGCACCTGGCCCTGGACGACGACTGACCGGCGTCGCGCGGACAGCCGAAAGGGGCCCGCACCCGGGTGGTCCACCGGGTACGGGCCCCTTCGCCGTTCCGCTCGCCCGGCCGGGCCGGCGCCGGAGCGCTCAACCCGCGTTCTCGCGCCCCCTGAGCAGGTCCGCGAGCTGGGCGTCGATGTCACGCCCGGTGAACTCCTGCCCCATCGGCACCAGCCGGTCGGTGCGCGCCAGGAAGGCGATCAGCGGCGCGGACGAGGCGCACAGCAGGGCGTCGCCGTCGGGGGAGCGCAGCACGATGCGGACCTCCGAGAGTTCCTCGCCGACCGGGCGGATGTGCACGTCGCCCTCGCCCGCCGGGCCGCTGATCCCGTCGAGCAGCAGCTCCCGCGCGAAGTACCAGGTGACCGGGGCGTCGCCGGGCAGGTGGAAGGTGAGCCGGACGGCGTACGGATCGTCGGCCTCGTACGCCAGGTCCACCGGGAGGCGGAAGGAGAGCTCGTGCGAGACCACGAGGTTCATCACCAGGTGACCCTGGACTGTGCTGTGCTGCATGGCGCCAGTACCTCTCGTTCTGCCCACGCGCCGTCGGTCTGCTGGTCCGATAGCGGCCGGACATGTTTTCGACGGTTTTTGTGACGGTTTAGGCAACCAATCCACGTTCGGTCATCATCGTCCACGTTTGGTGATGTAGTGGACAAGGCGTGCTTTTTCAAATGGTGAACGAGCCGGGGCTGGTCCAGACCAAGTGGCGTCAGAAGATGAACGCCGAGCTCATCGCCCCCACCCCGCGCCGCAGTTGGCGGGCGGCGGGCGCCAGCCGGTCGGCCTGGTCGACCGGAAGAGACAGGGCCATGGTGGCGACCACCGGGCCGATGGTGATCGGAACGGCCGCGCAGACCGTGCCGAGCGCGTACTCCTGCCGCTCCAGCACCGGCATGGTCGGCCGCAGCGAGGCGAGCCGACGCAGCACCGCCGTCTCACCGGTGAGGGTGGACGGGGTGAGAGCGGCCGGCGGATGGCGGGCGAGGTGGTCACGACGTTCCTCCTCGGGCAGCTGGCCGAGCAGGCACTGGCCGATGGCGTGCGCGTGGGCGGTGGCCCGGAAGTCCGCCCAGGGCTCGACGGCCGGGCGGTTCGGGCCCTCGACCACGTCCACCAGGTGGACCTCGCCGTCCCGGTAGAGCGCGAAGTAGACGGCGGCGCCGAGTTCGTCCCGTAGGGACTGCATCCGCGTCCGCAGGTCGGGATCGCCGGACCGGACGCCGGCGCGGGCTATGCCGTCGAGCGCCTCCCCCTGGAAGAAGCGCCCCTCGGAGCGCCGCAGGTAGCCCTCGTGGGCCAGGGTCCGCAGCAGGTGGTAGGCGGTGCCGAGGGGGAGTCCGGCCGCCCGGGCCAGTTGCTTGGCGGTCGCACCGCGCCGGAAGCCGCCGACCGCCTCCAGCAGCCGCAGCGCCCGCTGGACGGAGCCGATCAGGGTGGGCCCGCGGTCCGCCGCCGTCCGCCGCGGCGCGGCCGTCCCGGACCCGCGCGCCATCTCGAACGGCTGCGTTCTCTCGAACGGCTCCGCTTTCTCGAACGGCTGCGTCTCCTCGAACGACCGGGCCTTCCCGAACGGCTGCGGACCACCGAACGGCTGAGCTCTCCCGATTGGCTGTGCGATCCGATCCATGCCACCCAACCCCCAGCCCGAGTCCCTCGTACAGGTCCCTGCCCAGAAGGGCGCGCGGAGCGAAACCTCCGATTTGCCCGATGGCTGCTCATTGCAGCACAGCGGATCCCCGAACGGATGCACCCGACCAGGTCGGCGTTTCGACCCGTTCCCGGTGCGTTTCGACCCGTTCCCAGGGTTTCGCCCCCTCCCCGGCGCGGGAGACTCCCGCACAACGCGCGAGTCCCGGAGGTGGCCATGGGCCCCGAGAACCACACCCCGCCACCGCGCCCGGTCGTGAAGCGCACCGCGCGGGCGATCCTGCTGGACCTGGACCCGGACGATCCGTACGGCCCGGCGTCGATCGTGCTGATCCGGCGGGTCCGGCCGGACTCGCCGCACCCGTACTGGATCACCCCCGGCGGCGGGGTCGAACGCGACGACCGGACGGTGGTCGAGGCGCTGCACCGCGAGCTGGACGAGGAGCTCGGCGGCAAGGTCGTGGACGTGGTGCCCGCCTTCGTCGACACCATCAGCCACCCCCTCCCCCAGCCTCCGGCCGGGGGGACCCCGATCGACGACGGCACCCTGCCGCACCCGCACGGGGTCAAGGTCCAGCACTTCTTCGTCTGCCGGCTCGCCTCGATGGACCTCAGCCGGCGGCACGGGCCCGAGGTGACCGACCCCAACGGCGAGTACGAGGTGGTCCGGCTGCCGTTCACCCGCGAGGGCGTCACCTCGGTCAACGTGGTCCCGCCCCGGCTGCGGGCGTACCTGGCGGCCAACATCGAGGGCATCCGCGCGCTCCTCGCACCCGACCTCGGGTGATCAGGCGAGGGCCGGGTCGCCGACCGGGTCGTGCCGGATCCGCTCGGCCGGCACCCCGGCCCGCACCAGCGCCCCGACGCCCCGGCGCACCATCGCGGGCGGCCCGCTGAGCACCGCCTCGCGTCCGGTCCACGGGCCGAACCGGCCCACCACCTCGGGCAGTTCGCCGGTCAGCCCGTCACCTGGCCACCGGCCGCCTCGCGGCTGGCCGCCGGCCCGGCCGCCACCGGACAGCACCGGACGGACCGTCAGCCACGGGTGCCGCAGGGCCAGTTCGCGCAGGCCGTCCAGCTCGTACAGCTCCTCGGCCCGGCGGGCCCCGTAGAACACCTCGACCCGGCGGCCGGGCCCGCCGTGCTCGGCGGCCTCCTCCAGCAGGGCGCGGATCGGCGCGATGCCGGTGCCGCCGCCGAGGCAGAGCAGGTCCGGGCCGGCCGCGTGGTCGACGGTCATCGAGCCGGCCGCCGGACCGAGCCGCAGCACGTCCCCGGGTGCGGCCCGGTGGACCAGCGCGTTGCTCACCCAGCCCGCCTGGACGGCCTTGACGTGGAAGGTCAGCAGCCCGTCCGGCCGGGGCGCAGCGGCGAAGGAGTAGTGCCGCCAGACCCGCGGCCACCAGGGCGTCTCCAGCGCGGCGTACTGCCCGGCCCGGAACGGGTACGCCTGGTCCGGGCGGACGGTGATCGCCGCGACGTCCCGGGTGCGGCGCTCGTGCCGGACGATCTCGCCCTGCCACCAGGGCGGCGAGGTGCGGGCGTCCTCCTCGGCCGCCTCGATCATGGCCGAGGCGATCATCCGGTAGGCGCGGCGCCAGGCCGATTCGGCCTCGGCGTCCCAGTGGTCGCCCGCGTACCGGGCCAGCGTCCGCACCAGGCAGTCCTCGACCGCGATGTAGTGCCCGGCCAGCGTGCCGTGCCGGCGGTGGCCGCGGCCGAGCCCGGTCAGCGTGGCGCGCAGGGCCGCCGGCTGGTCGATCTCGTGCACGACGGCCAGCAGGGTGCGGAACAGCCGGTCGCGGTGGACGTCCATGGCGGCGGGGAAGAACGAGCGGAGCTCGGGGTGGCGCAGGAAGAGCAGCGCGAAGAAGTGCGCGGTGGCCCGGTCGGCGACCGGCACGACGGCGGCGAGGCCGGCCCGGACCAGCTCGACGTCCCGGGCGGTGAGCGGCGATCCGCCGGCGATCCCGTCCTGCCCGGCGGCGGGGAGCGCGGCGGCGGGGGGCACGGCCGGGAGCTGCCCGAGGTGGGTCCGCACGCCCCAGGCCTCGCTCCACCGGTCGCCCGGACCGGCCCGGTTGAGGCCGGGCGCGTCGGCGAACGGCGAGCCGAAGGAGGCGGGTTCCGGAGCGGAGGCGGGATCCGGAGCGAGAACGGGAGCAGGGGCGAGAACGGGAGCAGGGGCGGGGGCGGGCACGGCCGGCGGGTACGGCGGCGGGGCCGGGACCGCCGGCCGGACGGGCTCCAGCAGCGACACCGGCGGCAGCACCGCCGTCGGCGCCTCCGCCTCCGGCAGGCCCGGGACGGAGGCGGCCCGCGCCGGGCCGTACCCGGTGCGGACCAGAACTGACCTGCGGGACTTCACCGCTACGTTTCGAGTACCCAAGAGAATCGTTTCGCCTCCGGCCGGCCTGCGCCACCACCTGGCTTGTCTTCGCTGACGCCAAGGCAGCGTGGCACGGCCGGAGCACTCGTCCGACGAATCGCGCGAAGCCCGGACATCCGGGCCGGGGACGCGCTACTCTCCCCGGCCCACGGTAGCCCTGGGTGCCCCTCCGCGCACCCAGGGCTACCCCGCCCCGCCCCGACGGCCGGGCTCAGAGCTGCCGCAGCAGCATCCCCGGCTGCTCCACGCAGTCCGCGACGAACCGCAGGAAGCCCCCCGCCGTCCCGCCGTCGCAGACCCGGTGATCGAAGGTGAACGACAGCTGGGTCACCTCGCGCACCGCCAACTCCCCCTGGTGGACCCAGGGTTTGGCGACGATCCGACCGACCCCGAGCATCGCCGCCTCCGGGTGGTTGAGGATCGGGGTGGAGCCGTCCACGCCGAACACGCCGTAGTTGTTCAACGTGAAGGTGCCGCCGGTCAGTTCGCCCGGGGTGAGCGCACCGCTGCGCGCCGCCTCGGTCAACCGGCCCAGCTCCTCGCCGAGTTGCTCGGTGCTGCGGCCCTGCGCGTCCCGCACCACCGGGACGACCAGCCCGCGCTCGCCCTGCGCGGCGAAGCCCAGGTGCACCGCCGAATGCCGGACGATGCCCGAACCGTCTTCGGTCACCGAGGAGTTGAGCTCCGGGAAGCGCGCCAGCGCGACGGTGCAGATCCGCGCCAGCAGCGCCAGTACGCTCACCTTCGGCCCCGGCATGGCGTTCAACTGCCGCCGTAGCGCCATGAGTTCGGTGGCATCCGCATCCACCCAGCAGGTCGCCGCCGGGATCTCCCGATGGCTGCGGCTCAGCTTCTCGGCCACCGCCTTGCGCAGTCCGCGCAACGGGACCACGCCCTCCTGCACGGTCGGCGCGACGGGCCCGACGGGCGCCGGCGCGGCCACCCTGGCCGCAACCGCCCGTTCGATGTCCGCACGCATGATCAGCCCGTCCGGCCCGCTCCCGGTCAGCGCGGTCAGGTCGACCCCCTGCTCCCGGGCCAGCCGCCGCACCAGCGGCGAGATCACCGGCACCACCACCGGCTCGGCCGGCGCCTGAGCGGCAGCCTGGGCAACGGCCTGAGCAGTAGCCCGAGCCGGCGTCTGAGCAGCAGCTTGAGCAGCGGTCCGAACGGGAGCCTGCGCCGAAGCCTGCACCGGAGCCGCCGCCCGGGCAGGAGCCACCCCGACCCGACGCCGTCGCGTGCCCCGCCCCGGCTCGGCGACCCCGAAGCCGACCAGCGGCCGCTCCACCTCGGAGGCCGCCGGGGCCGCCGGAGCCGCGAC
Organism: Kitasatospora sp. NPDC005856; assembly: GCF_040629945.1. Lineage (NCBI taxonomy): Bacteria > Bacillati > Actinomycetota > Actinomycetes > Kitasatosporales > Streptomycetaceae > Kitasatospora > Kitasatospora sp. NPDC005856. Next base: position 62,109 of record NZ_JBEXWT010000053.1, read on the forward strand.
CACGCCCGGCTCCTCCGGACCCTGCGCGGCGCCCCCCGCCGCCGACGCCACCGCGACCGTCACCAGCGGCGCGCCCACGGCGATCTCCTCGCCCTCCTCGCCGTAGCGGGCGGTGACGACTCCGCCGTAGGGGCAGGGGACCTCCACCACGGCCTTGGCCGTCTC
>NZ_JBEXWT010000054.1:0-61063 GCF_040629945.1 Kitasatospora sp. NPDC005856
CGAGTACGGCCAGCAGCAGGGCGACCTCCACTCGGCCACCGTCAAGCCGATGGGCCGGGTCGACTTCGGCACCGCCGAGCGCTGCCTGGAGACCACGGCCGGCACGTGCGACCCGGCGAAGATCGACACCAACCGGCAGTACTGGTACGACACCCCGTGGGACCAGAACTGCAAGGACGGCAGCGACTGCACCACGCAGTACTCGCCGACCTTCTTCACCCGCACCCGCCTCACCCAGATCGCGGCCAAGACCCTGCAGGGCGACGGAAGTTACGCCACCGTCGACACCTGGGACCTGACCCACAAGTGGGGCACCGCCGACTTCGACTACCAGCTGCTGCTGGACTCGATCAAGCACACCGGCTCCTCCGCGACCCCCTCCGTCGCGCTGCCGAAGACCACCTTCGCCTACAAGCAGATGGCCAACCGGCTCGACAAGGTCGGCGACGGCCGCATGCCGTTCATCAAGCAGCGCCTGGGCACCGTCACCGACGAGCTCGGCGGCCAGATCGACGTCAACTACTCGGCCGCCGCGTGTGACTGGAACGCGCTGCCGACCCCGCAGTCCAACACCACCCGGTGCTTCCCGCAGATGTACCAGGCCTCCGAGGAGAGCCCGGTCACCACGGAGTGGTTCAACAAGTACGTCGTCGACGCGGTCATCGCCACCGACCGCACCGGCGGCGCACCCGACATGGTCACCCACTACACCTACCTCGGCGACGCCGCCTGGCACTTCGACGACGAGGACGGCCTGACCAAGGACAAGCTCAAGACCTGGTCCCAGTGGCGCGGCTACGCCCGCACCCGGGTGGAGACCGGCGGCGTCACCGGCACGACCACCCAGGCCGACCACTACTTCCTGCGCGGCATGGACCAGGACCGCAACAGTCCTACCGACAAGAACGGCAAGCGCGCCGTCACCGTCGACGACGGCCAGGGCACCGTCCTGACCGACGACAACGCCTGGGCGGGCTACGAGTACCGCAGCGAGCAGTACGACAAGCCCGGCGGCGTGATCCTCGGCAAGAACGTCAACACCCCGTGGAAGCAGGAGACCGCCAAGCGCGTCCGCGACTGGGGCACCACCACCGCCAACATCATCGGCACCTCCGTCACCCGGTCCTTCACCTCGCTCGACAAGGGCGCGGGCGCCGCCTGGCGCGAGACCCGACGCAACCTGACCTTCGACGGCTACGGCCGCAACACCGTGATCGAGGACCTCGGTGACGTCGCCGCCGGCGGCGACGACCAGTGCGCCCGCATCACCTACGCCGACAACGTGTCCGCGTGGATCCTCGACGGAAAGGTCCAGGAGGAGACCGTCGCCGCGAACTGCGGGGCGACCGTCAACCGCGACACCCAGGCCGACGGGACCTCGGCCGTCCTCAACGACAAGCGCTACCGCTACGACGGGCAGGGCTTCGGCGCGGCGCCCACCAAGGGCGACGTCACCCTCACCCAGACCCTGAAGACCCGCACCGGCAACAGCGCCACCTACCTCGACAACACCGCCGCCTACGACGGCTATGGGCGGACCGTCAGCAGCACCGGCCTGGCCTCCACCACGGTCTACGACCTCACCGGCGCCACCAACCCGGTCACCACCGCCTCGCCGAACGCCCGGACCAACACCACCACCTACACCCCGGCCACCGGCCGGCCCACCAAGTCGGTCGCGACCACCCCGCCCGCCAAGGCCGGAGACGCCACCACCACCCAGACCAGCACCACCGACTACGACCTGCTGCGCGGCCTGGCCGTCGACAACCTCGACACCAACAACCGCCGCACCGACCTCCTCTACGACGCACTCGGCCGCACCCTCAAGGTCTGGCTCCCCGACCGCGCCAAGGGCACCGGGCAGACCCCCGACTACGAGTACGCCTACACCCTGGCGGACAGCCAGATCAGCGCCGTCACCACCAAGACCCTCAACGAGGACGGCTCCCAGCGGAGCTCCTTCACCCTGTACGACGGCCTCGGCCGCACCCGGCAGACCCAGTCCCCCGGGGACAACGGCGGCCGCGTCCTGACCGACACCTTCTACGGCGACCGTGGCCAGGCCGTGCTCAGCTACGCCTCCTACTACGCCACCGGTGCCCCGTCGGCGGTCCTGCGCAACGTGGACGACACCACGGGCGTGGAGACCCAGAACGCCGCGGAGTACGACGGCCTCGGGCGGGTCGTGAAGTCCACGGTGCGCGCGGGCAACGGCGTCGGCACCCCGCTCGCCACCACGCTCACCGAGTACGGTGGCGACCGGGTCACCGTCACCCCGCCCAACGGCGGCACCCCCACCACCACCATCACCGACGCCGCCGGCCGGACCACCGAGCTGCGCCAGTACAAGGCGGCCACCCCCATCGGGGCCTACGACGCCACCACCTACGCGTACGACCCGCTCGGCCACCTCACCAAGCTGACCAACCCGGCCGGCACCGTCTGGACCTGGCTCTACGACCAGCTCGGCCGCCAGATCAAGACGGCGGACCCGGACACCGGTGCCACCGTCCAGTCCTACAACGACCGCGGAGAGCTGACCGGCACCACCGACGGGCGCGGGAAGAGCGTCAGCAACGTCTACGACAACCTCGGCCGGCTGATCGAGACCCACGACGGTCCGGCCACCGGGCCGCTGCTGACCTCGCAGGCCTGGGACCCGTCCGGCAACAAGGGCGTGCTGTCCTCCAGCACCCGCTACAGCACCGTCGGCGGCACCACCTACCAGTACAAGACCGCCTACTCGCTGTTCGACGCCCTCGCCAGGCCCACCCGCACCACGGTGACGGTCCCCTCCGTCCCCGGGCAGGAGGCCCTGGCGGGCAACTACATCGGCGGCACCGTCTACCGGCTCGACGGCCAGGCCAGGTCCAAGAGCTACCCGGCGGCCGGCAACCTGCCCGCCGAGTCGGTGACCCTCACCTACGACGCCCTGAACCGTCCCACCGCCGCCGAAGGCCTGACGAAGTACCAGACCGGCCAGACCTACAGCCTCACCGGCAAGCCCCTGCAGAGCACGCTCAGCAACGGCACCGCCGGCAAGGACGTCTACGTCACCAACGGCTACGAGTGGGGCACCCAGCGCCTGACCTCCAGCCGCACCGACCAGTACGGCGTCACCGAGGCCGCGCGCTCCGCCGCCTACACCTACGACCAGGCCGGCAACGTCACCTCGGTCACCGACACCTCGCGCTCCGGTACCGACCGGCAGTGCTTCCGGTACGACTACCTGGCCCGCCTCACCGACGCGTTCACGCCCGCCGGTGCCGACTGCGCGCCCGCCCCGAGCGGCTCCGCCCTCGGCGGCCCGGCACCGTACTGGACCAGCTGGACCTACAACACCGACGGCACCCGGGCCGGCGAGACCCGGCACGACCCCACCGGCAACACCGGCCAGGACAGCACCACCAGCTACACCTACCCCGCCCCGACCGCCGCGCGCCCGCACAGCCTGACCTCCACCTCCACCGTGACCGGCACCGTCGGCGCACCGGTCGTGGAGAGCTACGACTACGACGCCACCGGCCACACCACCGGCCGGCACCTGGCGCCCTCCGGCAACCGGACCAGCGACCAGTCCCTGACCTGGGACACCGAAGGCCGCCTCGCCGGCCTCACCGAGGCCGTCAAGACCACGGCGGACACCACCGTCACCACCACCAACAAGACCACCGACTACCTGTACGACGCCGGCGGCACCCGCCTGCTCGGCCACACCCTCGACACCGCCGACCCGGCGGCCGAGAACTGGACGCTCTTCCTCGGCGACACCGAACTGAAGCTGGTCAAGGGCGCCGCCAAGGCCACCGCCACCCGCTACTACCAGCTCGGCTCGGCCACCGCCGTCCGCACCGACGACAACAGACTGACCTTCCAGGTCAACGACCACCACGGCACCGCCGAGGTCGGCATCGACGCCACCACCGGCGCCCTGGACCAGCGCCGCTCACTGCCCTTCGGCGGCACCCGCGGCGCCGCACCGACCACCTGGGCCGGCAGCCGGGGCTTCCTCGGCGGCGTCCAGGAAGCCACCGGCCTCACCCACCTCGGCGCCCGCGACTACGACCCTGCCACCGGCCGGTTCATCAGCGTCGACCCGGTGCTCGTCGGCACCGACCCCCAGTCGCTGGCCGGCTACACCTACAGCAACAACAACCCGCTCACCCTCAGCGACCCGAGCGGCCTGCGCCCCGACGGCTCGGTCGGCGGCTTCGGCAACAAACTGCCCGACGGGACCAGCGAGTACTGGGCGCCCGACGGCGACGGCGGCTGGAACTGGTCCCGGGACGTCACCATCGGCTACATGGGCCAGAAGAACGTCATCGTCGTCCACCAGAAGGTCAGCTTCAACGCCAAGCCCATCAGGCGCCGGCCCCCGGTCGAGAACACCTGGGACTCGTACAAGTCCACGGGCAACCCCACCTGGCACGCGGTCGCCCACGTCGCGGCCGAGCTCAGCGGAGTGAACGACGCCCGGCGCTGCCTCGACGGGGACAAGGCCAGTTGCGCATGGGCGGCTGCGGGCGTCCTGCCGGTCGGCAAGTTCGCCAAGGGCGCCAAGCTCGCCGAGGAGGGCACGAAGCTCGCCGCCGGCGCCGGCCGGACCGGAGACGACGCCCTGCGCTTCACGGCGAAGGAATCGGACGCGATAGCCGACGCGGCCAAGACGTGCGAGCACAACGGCTGCGAGTTGGCCGCAAGCTCGGAAGCCGCATTCAAGGCGGCCCAGGATCCGTCGAAGATCTTCATCAAGGACAAGCACCTCGCAAACTTCGGAGGGAAGTTCGCCAAGTTCGACACAAACGACATTGCGGAGGCCCAATCCTGGGTTGCCGAGGCTCTCCGCTCCGAGGGAGCGACGTTCAAGCCGAACGGCTTGGACGACACCTTCAAGATGGAGGTCGACATGAAACGGCCCATCGGGACCAAGGGCCAGCAGGGGATTAGGATCATCGTGGCCAACGACGGACGGGTGATCAACGCCTTCCCGTACAACGTGGGGTGACGTGCATGCAGATGTCCTATACCCAGATCAGCACGAGCGACCTGCAGGGAACCACGCTCGCGGACTACCTCGTCAACATCGAGGCCGAGTTCACGGTGACCGATGCCGGTGAGGTGATCTACACGGAGTCCTGCTTCCCGGTTGCTGAACTCGCCCGGGAACTGCTCCGCTGGATCTCACCGGGTGAGCACCAGGCAGCAGATTTCCTGTTCGCGTCCATCTCCTTCGAGGACCCGGGCGCAGTCCGGATCCGGCACGGCCTGGCAGGCTGGACCGTGGGATCGATGTTCACGCCGGACGTGGACAGCGCGCCCCTCCCGTGGCCTGACCTCGTCTCCGCCATCAACGAGTTCGCCACCGCCGTCCGACGGGATCTCCGAACACTCGGCATCGACCCGGCCTTCATCGGCGTCTGACCCGACCTGTGGGGCCTGCCGGTTCTCCGGCAGGCCCCACAACCGTCGGGAGCACCCCACCGACCTCGATGGCGGCGGGCCGCGTCCACCACGGCGCGCTCCACTCCCTCGCACCGCTGCCCCAACGGCACCACCCACCCGGAGACGGCATGCGTGCACCCAGTCATTCCCGCCGCCGCATCGGACGCGGCGGGCCGACCATCGGCCTCGGCACCGGGGTCCTTACCGTGGGGTGGGTCGCCGAGATCATCTTGGTGCCTCCTTCTCACGGTCGGGGCGCCAGGGCAGCCGGGGGCGAAAGGCCGGCGTTGCCGGGCAGACGCGCCCCGCTCCGCACGGCCTCTACCCTGGCCCGATGGAACTCCCCGAGGACGAGATCGACCCCGCCCGCTGGGCGCACCTGTGCAGCGGACCCGACCACTACCCGGGCCGTGGGGTGGACATTCCCGAGGTGCTGCGCGGGCTGGCCGGGGCGAAGGACCACGCCGAGGCCCGCAGGTGGGCCGACCGCCTGTACGGCCTGGTCTTCCACGACCACTCCGGCGGCTACCTGTTCCCGGCGGCACAGGTGGCGCCGCACCTGGTACGGCTCGCCTCCTCGCCACGGGCCGGGGTGCGGGCGGTGGCCCTGGGGTTCCTGGTGTACCTGGGGGCCGGCGGGCCGTTGTGGGCGGAGGACTGTCCGGGCGCCGGGGGCTTCGACCGGCGCGTCACGGACGCGGTGCGGGCGGGCCTGGAGACCTACTACGCGCAGCTGAAGGATCCCGAGGTGACCGTGCGCGCGGCGGCCTTCGTCCTGATCACCGTCCTGGAGCACGAGGCCTGGCTGGCGCTCACCGGTGCCGCGCGCATGGCGGCGGAAGCCGGGCCGCCGATCACCTCGGAGCGCTACCGACGCACCGTCGAACAGCTCCACGAACACGACTGGGACCCGGCCTTCCGGCGGTACCTGGGGATGGCGAAGGTCGATCCCCTGTTCGGCCACGGCGAGGAGTACCGCGGATTCGAGTACACCTACTGAGATCTCCCAAGGCGGGACCTAGCGTCCGAGGTGGTCGGCGAGGGACTCGATCGTGCGGCGGCGCATGGTGTACAGCGACACCGCGGAGCCGTCGGCGAAGTGCAGCCGGAACCGTGCCATCGCCTGCAGCCTCGGGCGCCGTTCCACCCGCAGGACCGCGTGCCGCGGGGCGTGCCACAGCAGTCGGCCGGCCTTGCGGACGTCCAGCGCGGTGACGAACGCGGTCCGGCGGTCGGTGACGGCCAGCAGCCTGGTCCGCACCTCGCCCGTCGTCGCCGGGAAGCCGCTCGCCAGGCTGCCCGACTGCCCCGACACCGCGCCGAGTTGCCCCAGCTTGTTGCCGACCCGAGCCCCCGCCCCGTCCCCGACGCCGCGCGCCCCGGCCACCGGCACCACCGTCGCGACGTCCAACAGGTGCTCGCCCGGCTCCAGTAGGGGTTCCACGGCGTTGCGGTAGCGGTTCAGCAAAGCTTGGGTCATCCCGCAAGGGTAGACGGGCAGGTGGGGCGGGCCTCGCTCCGGGCGTAGGTCCGCGGCCCGTTACGCCGCTTCGGCATCCGGCCTACGGTCCTTGCCCGTGGACACGACAGGGATTCTGGACGAAGCGCTCCAACGACTGCACACCACGGGGCCCGAACGGCTCGGACGGCTCACCAACCACGCGCCGATGGCCGTCGAGGCCCTCACCGCCCGCGGACAGGCACGTGCCGTGCACCGCTGGCTCGACCGGTACGCGCGCAAGCTGGAGGACTTCCCGCCCCGCGTCGAGCCGGTCACGGACGCCAACTGGCGCTCGGCACTGGGCGATCCGGCACGTGCGGCCGACTGGATCGGCCACTTCGAGCGGGAGCTGGCGGAGCACCCCTGGCGCGAGGTGCTGGAGCGCTGGTGGCCCCGGCTGCTGCCCGGCCTGTACGGCGGCTCCACGCACCCGGTGATCCGGGTGGGGCACGCGGTGCGCACGCTGCTGGCCGGCGAGAGCACCGGACCCCGCCTGGCGGAACTCGCCCACGGCCTCGGCTACTGGGTCGCCCGCCACCGGCCGGCCGCGGTGCCCGCACGACTGCCCGGCGCCGACGGCGCGGCCACCGCCCTCGACGCGGTGCCGGCCATCGCCGTCCAGGACGGGGGCTTCCCGCAGCGGCTCGGCCGCGTCACGGCCCTGCCGGTGTGGACCGGGGGCGAGACGACGGAACCGGGGCAGGCGCACGGCCGCCTCACCGAACTGGTACGGGCGGCGACCCACCGGTACGCCGCCTACGGCCACGGCGAGGAGACGATGCTCGTCCACGCGGCCACCGCCCCCAACGCCGTGCTGCGCACGCTGCCCGCCCTCCCGCAGGCGCTGTGGCCGGCGAGCCTGCGGGCGGCCTGGACGGCCTGCGCGGCGGTGACGGCGATGTACACGCCCGCGGAGCCGGTCGCCTACGTGCCGCCCGGGGCGCTCACCCCCGAGGAGGTCTTCCAGCGGGCGCTGGCGCACGGCGACGAACACGTCGTCAAGCTGGCGGACACCGCCCTCGACGTCGGCGACGCGCGGGCCCTGGCGGCGGCCCTGCGGGCCGTGGAGCTGAGCACCCCGCTGGGATGAGGCGCGCGGGAGGGGCCGCCGGATTCGTCCACCGGGACCGTCGTCGGATCCGACGACGCGAACGTGTACATGAGGGCGGCAACTCCCCGACGGCGCATGCCGCATGCCTCCGACGCCGACCCCGACGCCCGCGCGACCGTCGCGCGCAGACCGTGACCGTGCACCCCACCGCCTCCGCCACGAAGGAGTCCTGACCATGCGGAAGTTCATCCTCGACCTGGTCGAGCGCACCGTCGCCACGTACGCCGCGGCGTTCCTCGGCCTGCTGCTGGCCGACAAGTTCGACCTGACCTCGATCGGCGCGCTCAAGGCGGCGGCGGTGGCGGCACTGCCGGCCGCGCTGAGCGTACTCAAGGGCGCGGTGGCGACCCGCGTCGGCGACCCGGCCTCCGCCGCCCTGCTGGGCCGCCCCCGCGAGTAGCGGGACCGGCCCGCGCGGGACGTCGGCGGGGCCGACGGCCCGCACGGGCCGGATCCGCCCCGTGCCGGTGGGCCGACAGCGCGGACGGTGAGCTGCCGGTGGGATGTGAGCGGCCTCCGGGATCTTGGGAACCGGGCGCGACGGGCTGCGACGCGCGGCTGCGCCCGCACCCCGGATCACTCCGAGTTCCAGGAGCCCGCCATGACCTCCCTGCCCCCGCCCCCGCCGTGGGACGTCCACCGGCTGCCCCGCGCCGAGGGGAGGAACTTCCTGGCCACCGGCGGCAACGCGGGCATCGGGTACTTCGTCGCCGAGCAACTCGCCGCCACCGGGGCCACGGTCGTCCTCGGCAGCCGCGACCGGGCGCGGGCCGAGGCGGCGATCGCCTCCATCGGCTCGCGCGTCCCCGGCGCCAGGGTGCGGCACCTGCCGCTGGACCTGGCCGACCTCGCCTCGCTCGGCCCCTCCGTGGACGCGCTCGGGCTGGACCGCCTCGACGCGGTCGTCCACAACGCCGGCGTGGCGCTCGACCATCCGCCGCGCCGCGAAACCGTCGACGGGCACGAGCTGATGTTCGCCACCAACCACCTGGGGCACTTCGCCCTGACCCACCACCTGGCACCCCTGCTCGCGGCCACACCCGGGAGCCGGATCGTCACCACCGGCAGCTTCGCCGCCAAGACCGAGCACCTGGACCTCGACGACCTCCAGAGCACGCGCGACTACCGCCCCAAGCGCACCTACGCGCGCTCCAAACTGGCCCAGATGCTCTTCGCCGTCGAACTCGACCGCCGCCTGCGCGCCGCCGGCAGCACGACGCCGAGCCTGCTGGTCCACCCCGGCGGCGCCCTCGACTCCCTCACCCCCTCACGCCCGCCGGTCCACGTCCGCACCACCGGCGAGCGGCTGCGCCACCTGCCGCTCGGGCTCGTCGTCCAGGGCAAGGACGCCGCCGCCTGGCCCGCCGTCCGGGCCGTGCTCGACCCGGCCGTGCTCGACCCGGCCGTGCGCGGCGGCCGGATGTGGAGCCCCCGCGCGTTCGGGCTGCGCGGCGCGCCCAGGGCCGAACCGCTCTGGAGCCACCTGACCGACACCGCGACCGCCGGGCGGCTGTGGGCGGCCAGCCGCGAGCTGACCGGCCTCGACCCGGCGCCCGCCACGTGCGACGACTCCCGGGGCCCCGGCCGGTCGGGCCCGGAACCGGACGACGCTCGCCGCGACCGGTGACGGTGCCCGAGCCTGCGAACCCGTGGGCGACAGGGCGCGGTCAGCACCGGCGGTGCCACCACGCCAAGGAGGGATCCGCCGCCGGCTCGTGACGGGTTCGCCCCAGGAGCACCGCGTCCAGTCGTCCGACCAGCGCCCCGAGTTCGCCGGCGGCCCGCGGCGGAAGCATGAACAGGGCCTCCTGCAGCTTGTCGCGGGCCCAGCCCTCGCCGCAGCAAGGGCAGGTGAACTCGGCCTCCCACGGCCTCCACCGGCGCCCGGTGCCGTGGACGCGCACGGACCACACGCTCAGCGCCACCGCCACGACGCCCGGGGACAACCGCTCCCGTTCGAGCACACGGACGGCGGCGTTCGCCGCTCCCGACAGCCCGGGGACATCGCGGTACCGCACCCAGGGGCTTCCCCGGCCGCGTGCCCGCGACCGAAGCGAAGCAGGTGTTCTACGAGGCACTGGCCCTTCGCACGCACGTCATGGACGGCATCCTGCCACAGCCCGCAGACCGGCCGGGCGGGGCCTGCGGACCCTAGGGCCGCTCCCAGTGGACACGGCGCAGCCCGAGGTCGTCCAGCAGGTACGTCGCGTCGACGCCGCGGACCGTGCCGGTGGCGGCGATCGCCTCCAGTTCGCGCAGGAGGCGGTCGCGGTCCGTCGCTGGCAGCTGCCCCAGTCGGTGCGCGATGCGCGGGAACTCCATGTCCAGGTTGGCGAAGTCGAGCGAGAGCAGGATCGCGGCGCGCACGCTCTCGTAGGTCGCAGGCCCCGCGCTTCCGGGCGCGTGCGGCTCTCTCCGTTCATCGGACACGGGACGCACTCTACGGCTGCGGGACCGCACGAGCTCACCGGGGCCGGGCCGGGTCCTTGCGGAGGAGTTCCTTCTCCGTGCAGGTCTGGTCGGGGTCCAGGACGAGGCAGATGTCGAAGCCGTGGCCGTCCCGTTGGACCTGGGCTTCGAGGTCGCACCGGGTTCCGCCGTTGTGCGTCGCCGATATCGTGAACGAGGTGCCTTCGGTCGCCGAGGCCGAAGCCGTGTAGCTGTTCGGCGAGCCGTTCCGCACCCAGAACTGCCACGTGCCGGCGGTCAGCGTCGGCGTGCACGTGTAGTCGGGCACCGCGTGGCGGATCCCACTGGCGGTCAGTCCGTGGTCGTCCGAGACGTGCATCGTGGCGCCGGCCGCGTTGCTCCAGTCCCCGACCAGCTCGGCCTGCCGGATCACGGCTGCGTCGCCGCCGGCGCCGGCCCAATCCGTGCACGCGAGGACCAGGGCGCCGACGACTGCCGCCGTCAGCCCGAGGAGCCAGGTGCGCCGGCGGGCCGTTCGGCGCGCCGGCCCGCCGGGCGGTGGTGTCGGCCGCCCGGCGTGGTCGGTGCCGGCCGGTCTCTCGTCCGCTGTGTCCATGTCCCTGTCCATGTCCCGCCCCTCGGTTCGGGAGCGCCGCCGCATGCGTGCGCCCCAGCAGGGGGCAGTGCGCAGTGACCGCCCAGTGCGATTTCGGAGCCAGCCTGCCACATGCTTTGAACGTGTTCAAATGATGGCCTGGGGGTAGTGACAGGCGCCTTCACCGCGCGGACAGCACCAGGCGGCGGGCGTCGGTGCGGTAGCCCAGGCGCTCGAAGGTCGCGGCCATCGGGGTGTTCGTCAGGTCGGCGTCCGCGCGGACCCGCCGCGCACCGGCCTCCGTCGCCAGGATCCGGGTGGTCTCGGCGAGGATCTCGGCCGCGTACCCGCGGCCCCGGTGCTCGGGCAGCACCCCGAGGTAGCCGACCACGGGGGAGGCGTGGTTGCGCGAGGGGACGGCGAAGCCGACCACCTCGCCGCCGGGCGTACGGGCGGTGCGCCACCAGGAGCGGTCCCCGGACATGGCGTCGCGGTGGAACGCGACGTCCGCGCGGGCCCGCGCCCCGGCGCCGATCCGGGCCCGGAACGCACAGAGACCGCTCGGGCCACCAGGGCCGGGCGGTCTCTGCTGTTCGGACGGACCCATGCGCCAACACGGCCCGCTTCCGATGTTCCCGAGTTGTTGGAGTGCACAGCGCCCCGGGTTCCGGACCCGCGGGTCCGGGTGACGCCGCTGCAAATCGTCACATCCAGCCAGGAACCCTCACAAGGGCAGGCTGCACAAAGGCGCATCAAAATTCGGTTTCACTTCGTTGAACTGTGCGTTTCTGATAGGGCGTTCACGAGATTGCGGCCAGGGGCCGGGACCGTGGCGCATCAATCCGCGCGATGTTCACCGAACCGATTGGGATTCACTCATACGCCTGACAGAGTGTGCCCACCGGGCACACAGTGCGACGCCAACCGCACAACTGCCCGCCAGTTGGAGTGGACAGTGATATGGAGGAATCCTCGATGGCGAGGAAGCGGAACAAGCGCGCCCACACCCCTACCCACTGCGCGGCAGCGGAACCGGCACCGCCGCGCCCGCGCCCGTACCGGCCGCTCGCGGCCGGCGGGACGGCCGTGGTCGTCGTCGTGGTCGTCCTGACGGTCGCGCTGGCCGCCGCCCTGGTGGCGACGGGCATGTCGGCCGGGGCCGCGCTCGAACTGGCCACCGGCGGATGCCTGTTGGCCGTCAGGCTCCGACGGGAGCGGGTCTAGGAAGAGCACCTGCCCGCGATGGGACGCCGAGAGAATCCGATCGAGGCGACCGAGCCGGCGCTGGGCCGGCTGGCCGTCTGGCTGCGACAGCAGCGTGAGCAGGCGGGATTGACGTACCGTCAGCTCGCCGCTCGGACCAACTACCACCCCACCACCCTGCAACGGGCAGCCGGTGGGCGCTCCGTACCGAGCTGGAAGGTCGTCGAGGCCGTCGTCCGCGAATGCGGCGGCGACCTCAAGACCGCCCGGCGCAAGTGGATCCAGGCCAACTACTGGGCCCACGTGCCCCGCCCCTCGGGCAGCCGGAGGCTGCGCGCACCCCGGCGGGTCGACCCCGAACAGGTCGACTCCTTCGCCGACCTGCGCCGGGCGATGCACGAGATGCGCCGCAAGGCCGACTGGCCCTCCCTGCGGGAACTGGACCGCAGGGCCCGCGACCGGGGCGGACGCCTGCCCTCCAGCACGCTGGCCCTGGTCCTCAAGGGCGAGGCCCCGCTGCGCAAACCCGTCTTCCTCGCCTACATGGAGGTCTGCGGGGTCAGGGAGGCCCGCCGCGCCCTGTGGGCGGCGGCCTGGGACCGGACGAACAACGCCCGCACCCCGCTGCCGGTCAACTCGCGCACGCACCACGCCGAGTTCGTCCGCGCCATGCAGTCCTCCAGCGCCGGCACCCCGACGGACATCCTGTTCCGCCTGTGGGCGACCCTGCGCACCAGCCTCGCCGCCGAACGGGACGAGGGCCCCGGTCACCCCGCCGCGGCGGGCCGCGAAGGCACCGACGACAACCCGTCGGTGCTCGTGTGACCCGGTCCGCGGCCGGGACGCGCCACCCGCGCCCCGGCCGCGGACCAGGGCGTGCCCCGGTGCCCACCGGCGCCCCCGCGCTCACCCGCGCCCCCGCACTCACCCGCGCCACCTCGGGAAACCACCATGCCGACACCACCACGCCGTTCGGCCGCCCCCGGGCCCGCCCTGGGCCTGTGGGCGCTGCACGACCTCCACCTGCGCCACTACCTCGACTACGCCGAACTGCTCCTGCCGCCCGCCGACGCGCCCCTGGCCGTCCGCGCCGCCTTCGAGGAACTCGGCGGCCACTGGCTCGACGCCCTCGCCACCGCCAGCCCGGCCGCCTGCGCCTGGCAGGCGGTGCGCCGCCGGGTCTGCACCCTGGCCGGCCCCCGGCCGCTGGGCCCGGTCGCCCACCTCACCGCCACCCAGCAGGACGTCCTGCTGCTGCACCTGGTCCTCGACCTGTCCGCCGCCGAGATCGCCGCCCTCACCGGCACCGAACCCGCCGCCGTCCACGTCCAGCTCCGCTCCCTGGCCGCCGCCCGCCGCTGACCGGCCGTCGGCCTGTCGGACGGTGAAGCCGCGGCACTTCGGCGGGTGTGCCGCGGGCGTGGGTGGAGGGCGAGCGTCCGTTGCGGCCGGAGTCGGCCGCTCGTCGCTCGACCGCCTGTCCGCCTGCCGGAGTCGCCGCCCGCCGTCGGCCGGCCGCCCGCCGGCCGCCCGCCCGCCGGCCGCCCGCCGCTTGGCCGCCCAGAGCCCTCCACCGACCCGTCTCAGCGACGTTTGACGCTTCGCCGTCGGACCGCCCCGGGGCCCGAGTGCGAAGACCGGTGGCAGTCACGACCGGCCCGGAGCCGATGTCCCGGCCCGGGGACTGCCCGCGAGGATCGCGCGTCCTGACGGGCCCGCCGCACCACCGGCCCCGGTGCCTCGGGCCTGGCGCGGCCAGGACGGGGCGGCCCGGGAGGCCCGTCCTGCGGGGTGCGGCGGGGGTGGTCGTGGGTGGCGGTGGTGGTGATGCGGTAGGCGCCCCCGTCCTACGGGGCCGGTGGGTAGGCGCGGGTGCGGGCGAGGTCGTGGACGAGACGGGTGAAGGCGCGGGCGGCGGCGCTGAGGTAGGCGCCCTCGCGGTGCAGGAGGGTGACGGTGCGGCTGGGCAGGGGCGGGGCGAGGGGGACGGGGGCGAGGTGGGGGTGGTCGTGGGCGAGGGCGTCGGGCAGGACGGTGGCCAGGTCGGTGCACCGGACGATCTCGGTGAGAGCCTGGACGGAGTTGGCCTCGACCGTGATGCGCGGGGCGGCCCGGTGGTGGGCGAAGTAGTCGTCGATGTGGCCGCGAGTGGCGAAGTCGCCGCTGAGCAGCGCGAGTTGTTCGTCCTTGAGGGCTTCGACCGGTAGCGGGTCGGGCAGCGTCCGGGCGCGCGCCGCGCCGGTGACGAGGCTGAGGTTCTCCGTGAACAGCGCCGTGGCGGTGATCCCGGGCGGGTGGGCGCCGGCGAAGGCGATGCCGACGTCGAGGTCGTCGGCGAGCAGGGCGGCCTCGATGCGGTCCTGGGCGTTCTCCGTCAGGGTGAGGCCGACGCCGGGGTGGCGGGCGCGGAGCTCGGCGGACAGTGGGCCGACCAGGTAGGCGGTGAAGGTGGGGGTGACGCCCAGGCGCAGGTGGCCGCGGGAGAGGTCCTGGACGTCGTGGACGGCGCGTTCGGCGGCGGCCAGGTCGCGCAGCGCGCGCCGGGCGTGGTCGGTGTAGACGGCGCCGGCGTCGGTGAGTCGCACGGTACGGCCGGTGCGGTCCAGCAGCTGCACGCCCAGGGTCTTCTCCAGCTGCCGGATCTGCTGGGAGAGCGTGGGCTGGGAGACGTGCAGCTCCTCGGCGGCGCGGGTGAAACCGCCGTGTTCGGCGACGGCGAGCAGGTAGCGCAGGTGACGCAGTTCGAGAGCAGCCATGCCAAGAACTATAGATCCGACCAATGGCTTCCATGGATTACAGCTCTTGGACACTATAGGAGCAGGTCATGCATCGTGGATCTCGCCGGCCCACAGGGGTCGGCCACCACCCGAAGGGAGTGACCAGTGCAGGACCTCACCGACGGCGTCGCCCGTTTCCAGCGGGACGTCTTCCCGGCCAAGGCGGAGCTCTTCGCCCGCCTGGCCACGCACCACACCCCGGACACCCTGTTCATCAGCTGCTCCGACGCCCGCGTGGTCCCCGAGCTGATCACCGGCACCGAGCCGGGCGACCTGTTCGTCATCCGCACCGCCGGCAACCTGGTGCCCGCCCACACACCCGAGGCCGACGGCGTCGCGGCCAGCATCGAGTACGCCGTCGCCGCACTCGGCGTGCGGGACATCGTCGTCTGCGGCCACTCCGCCTGCGGCGCGATGACCGCCCTCGCCGAGGGCCACGACCTCAGCCGCGCCCCCGCGGTCGCCACCTGGCTGCGCCACGCCGACGCCTCCGTGGCCCGCACCGCCGCCGACGGGGACGTCCCCGCCCTGGTCCGCCAGAACGTGCTCGCCCAGCTGGCGAACCTGGCCACCCACCCCTCGGTCGCCCGTGCCCTCGCCGAGGGCGGGGTCGCCCTGCACGGCTGGGTCTACGACATCCCCACCGGCCGGGTCGAGGTCCTCGCCGCGGGCGCCCCCGTGCTCGCCGCCTGACACCCCCGGCCCCGTACCTCCCGCACTCCCCGTACCCCCGGTACCCCCTCATCGCCACCCGGCCGCCGTGCCCCCGTCCGCGGGGTGACGTGGCCCCCACCCGAGAGAAGGACGCAACCACCATGGTGCACGCCCAGTTCGACCCCACCGCCCGCCAGACGCTCGCCGCCGCCGCCGTCGACGCCAAGATCCGCAAGAACCTCTCCTGGCAGCGGATCGCCGAGGCCTCCGGCCTGTCGGTCGCCTTCACCACCGCCGCCGTCCTCGGCCAGCACGCCCTGCCCAAGGCGTCCGCCGAAGCCGTCGCCGAACTGCTCGGCCTCGACGAGGACGCGGCGCTGCTGCTGCAGACCGTCCCCACCCGCGGCTCGATCCCCGGCGCCATCCCCACCGACCCGACCATCTACCGCTTCCACGAGATGCTCCAGGTCTACGGCACGACCCTCAAGGCCCTGGTGCACGAGGAGTTCGGCGACGGCATCATCTCCGCGATCAACTTCAAGCTCGACGTGAAGAAGGTCGCCGACCCCGAGGGCGGCGAGCGCGCGGTCATCACCCTGGACGGCAAGTACCTGCCGACCAAGCCCTTCTGACCGGTCCGTCCCGACCCGGCCCTTCCGGCCGGCCCCTTCCGGCAGATCCCCCCGAGAGCTTCCCCCGAGAGCTTCCCCCGAGCGAGGGGCGGGCCCGGACCCCACCCGGCCCGCCCCCCCTCACCTCCCGATCCCACCCCGGAGGCCCTGATGGACTTCGTCCAGCGCACCATCGACATCGCCCGCCAGAACGTCACCGAGGGCGGCCGCCCGTTCGCGACCGTCATCGTCAAGGACGGCGGGATCCTCGCGGAGAGCCCCAACCGCGTCGCCCAGAGCGGCGACCCCACCGCCCACGCGGAGATCCTCGCCATCCGCGAGGCCTGCACCAGGCTCGGCACCGAGCACCTGACCGGCACCACCATCTACGTGCTCGCCCACCCCTGCCCGATGTGCCTGGGCTCGCTCTACTACTGCTCGCCGGACGAGGTCGTCTTCCTCACCACCCGCGACGCCTACGAGCCGCACTACGTCGACGACCGCAAGTACTTCGAACTGGACACCTTCTACGGCGAGTTCGCCAAGCCCTGGCAGGAGCGCCGGCTGCCGACGCGCCACGAGCCGCGCGAGGACGCCGTCGACGTGTACCGCCTCTGGCAGGAGCGCAACGGCGGTGAGCGCCGCGTGGCGGGCGCCCCGAGGGCCGCGTGAACCGGGTGATCGAGAAGGCGGCCCGGGCCCACCCGGACGACGGCCGGCTCCTGGCCGCCCGCAGCCACGGCCGCGCCCGTGTCCCGATCGCCCCGCCCCGCCGCCCCCGCCGTCCCGCAGGTGTGAGTGCGAAGAGAAGGCGGGCGCTAGCATCGGGCCCGTGATCGTATGGCTCAACGGAACCCACGGCGCGGGCAAGACGACGACCAGCACACTCGTGCAGCAACTGATCCAGGATTCAAGGGTGTTCGACGCGGAGAAGGTCGGCGAGACCCTCATGGACATCACACCCGGGCTGCCCGAGACGGACAACTTCCAGCACTGGCCGCCGTGGCGTCAGCTCGTGGTCGAGACCGCCCACCGCGTACTCGACTACACCGGCGGCACCCTCGTGATGCCCATGACCGTCCTGGTCGAGGCGTACTGGCGCGAGATCGGCGCGGGCCTCGCCCGACACGCCATCCCGGTGCGGCACTTCGTCCTCCACGCCGACCAGGAAACCCTGCGCGGTCGGATCGAGGGGGACACCGTCCTCGGCCCCTCCGCCTTCCGTCTCAGGCACCTCGAACCCTACGCCGAGGCGGCCCGCACCTGGCTGCACGCCGAGGCCGAGGTCGTCGACACCACCCACCTCACGCCCGCCCAGGCCGCCCGACGGATCGCGGCGGCCGTCACCGGCTGAGGAGCCGGCCGCAACACCGTTGAGCCGAAGGCGGGGCCGGATCCGTAGACGTGGAAGGGGCGCCCCTGCTCGGAGCGGGCGCCGAGGCGTCAGGAGACAGGCATGCTCAGGTTCCACGGTGCATGGCGGATCACCGTCGTCGGCAAGAGCGCCGACTTCGACCAACGGGCCGTCGTGCGCGGCGCGTACGGGCTGCGGGTGCTGCCCGGGCGGGTCGGCGCCACCATCGAGGTGGACGAGGAGAGCTGGACGCTCTCCCTGGAACACCACCTGTGGGGCCGCAGCTGGCAGCCCAACCTGCGCACCACCCCCGGACCGCTCACCGAACACGACGGCCTGCGCAGCCAGTTGCTCACCAGCAACGACTGTCACTGGCCGGGCAAGCCGCTCGACTACGTCAACTTCGTGCTGCGCCTGGACCAGGCCGTCGCCCCGGCCGTCACCCGGGCTGCCGAGCGGACCGCGGCGCCGGTGCGCGCCGCCCGTCCGCTGGGGACGCCGATCGCCGCGCCCGTCCAGGCCGTGCGCACCTCCTCCTCGGGCTGGCCCGAACCCGCGTCCACCTCCGAGCCCGCGTCCAGGCCCGCGTCCGAGCCCGCGCCCGAGCGTGAACGCGGGCGCGGCACCGCCCCCGTGACGGCGCCGCTGCCGGGGCAGAGGGGGCGGGCTATGTTCGAGCCGCGGTAGCCGGCCAGGGCGCGTCCGCAGCGGGGACGAGCGGCAGGTGAGCGGCGCGGCGGTCGGTGCGGGGCGGTGACCACCGGCTTCGAACTGCCGGTGCGGCCGGTCGGATGACATCAGTGGCCCCGTCGGCGAAAGCGATCTCCCGGCCCAGGAGTGCCTGCGATGATTCCGCGACCAGAGGAATCATCCGGAACGGGGCAGCTGGGCTCCAGTGAGGGGACGTTCATGTCTGCAGTCGAAAACGTCATCGTCCTTATCGGGGACCAGACGGTCCCCGGCTACCAGAAGGATCCCATCGACCTGAACTGGGGGGCAGTGGCTCGTATCTCTACCTCGCCTACCAGCTCTCGGACACCCCGAACCCCATCACCGATCTGACGGTCGTCTGGGGCGATGACGACGGTGTGCCCGCTCCGCCGGGGTACGAGCGCATCCTTCCCGACCTGAACCAGGGATCGGGAGGGAAGTTCATCTACTTCTGCACTCGCCGTGGCGGCCCCGAAACGCCGGTCAGGGATCTCAAGGTCATCGCGGGTGACTCTCCCAACATTCAGCCTGAGGCAGGGTGGGAGCGCATTCCCGTGGACCTGAACGCAGGCGCCGGCGGAAAGTTCATCTACGCGTGCCAACATAGGTGACCCCGGAGCCATCCGGTGGCGCCAACCTCGATCTTCCGCGGCGGTCCGTCAGTTCACTGGCGGGCCGTCACGGCTGTTCGGGCTGATGGCCGGCAATGCCGGTGGTCCGGCCGTCGCATCGGACGGGCCGCTCCCGCCTACGCCTCCTGGATCAGCGGCACGATCAACGGCCGTTGACGGCCCGGCCCCGCAGCGCGGCTAAAGTCCCAGGTGAGAACCGTCGCGCCCGAGGAGAGCCCGCCATGCCGACCGACCCCGCCGCCACCGCAACCCCCGCCCCCGCCGCCGCGCGCCCACACCCCGCGCGCCTCGGCCTGGGCACGGCGGCCGTCGGCCGGCCCGGCTACATCAACCTCGGGCGTGACGCGGACCTGCCCGCCGAACGCACCGTCGAGGCCCTGCGCGCACGCACCCACACCCTGCTCGACGCCGCGTACGCCGCCGGCGTGCGCTACTTCGACACCGCCCGCTCCTACGGCCGCGCCGAGGAGTTCCTCGGCCAGTGGCTCACCGAACACCCCCGGGCCGCGGCCGAGGTGACGGTCGGCAGCAAATGGGGCTACACCTACACCGCCGGCTGGCAGACCAGCGGAGTCGCCGCCCACGAGGTCAAGGAACACTCCACCGCCGTCTACGACCGCC
This sequence comes from Kitasatospora sp. NPDC005856, assembly GCF_040629945.1. NCBI lineage: Bacteria > Bacillati > Actinomycetota > Actinomycetes > Kitasatosporales > Streptomycetaceae > Kitasatospora > Kitasatospora sp. NPDC005856. The sequence goes on from NZ_JBEXWT010000054.1 coordinate 19,625, forward strand.
AGATCCACGAGACCCGCGCCCTGCTCGGCGACCACCTGGACGTCTACCTGGTCCACTCCGTCACCCCCGACAGCCCCGCCCTCACCGACCCCGCCCTGCACCAGCGCCTCGCCGCCCTCGCCGCCGACGGCGTCCGGGTGGGCCTGTCCACCAGCGGCCCCGCCCAGGGCGACACCATCCGCCGCGCCCTCGCCGTCACCGCCGACGGACGGCCGCTGTTCACCGCCGTCCAGGCCACCTGGAACCTGCTGGAGACCTCCGCCGCCCCCGCCCTCGCCGAAGCCCACGCGGCCGGCCGGCTCGTCGTCGTCAAGGAAGGCATGGCCAACGGCCGCCTCGCCGGCCGCAACGCCACCGGCCCCGACACCGCCCCGCTGCGCACCCTCGCCGACCGCACCGGTACCACCCCCGACGCCCTCGCCCTCGCCGCGGCCACCGCCCAGCCCTGGGCCGACATCGTCCTCTCCGGCGCCGCCACCCCCGACCAGCTCACCTCCAACCTCGCCGCCACCGGCCTGCGCCCCACCTCCGAGGACCTCGCCGCCCTCGCCACCATGGCCGAGCCCGCCGAAGCGTACTGGCGCACGCGGGCGGGGCTGCCCTGGTCCTGAGGGGCCGACGGGGGAGCCCGCGGCGGGGGCTGGTCCTGAGGGCCGCCGCCTGCTGACCGGTGCCCGCCGCCGAGCGGGCACCGGGCGGCTCGGGGCGTGCCGCACGGGAAGTCGGCAGGTCCGACTTCCCGGGCGCCGGGCGCCCGTGGGCGGGGCCGCCCGGCTCCGGGCGGGGCGCCCGCCACCGCCCGACACCGTCCGCCGCCCGGTGTCGGTGCCCGCCCCTACGGTGAGCCGCATGACCGCGCACCCGGACCTCGCCGCCGCCCTCGCCACCCTGCCCCTCGACCTGCCGCCCGGCCGCACGGTCGCCGAGGACGACGGACGGGAACCGCTGCTGTGGATCAGCGACGCCCCCGCCCCCGCCGGGCTGTTCCGGAAGCTGCACCGAGCCCACCCGCAGACCGGGCTGTGGCCCCTGCTGCTCACCCCGCTCGACCGCACCGGCCCCGACTACCGGCCCTGGCTCTCCGGCGAGCTGTACCCGACCGACGCCGCCATGCCCGACCTCTACGACCCGGCCGCCCTGCTGAGCACCTGGTGGAAGCACGTCGACGAGGACGAGGACGGCGACGTGAGCGAGGACGCCGAGATACTCGACGAAGCCCTCGCCCCCTACGGCCGCACCTGGCCCGGCCCCGCCCCCGCCGCCACCGTCCCCGACGGCGCCGCCGGCAGCGAGGCCCGGGAACTCGCGGAGATGCTGCAGTCCCTCAAGGACACCCGCCTCGGCCTGGTACGGGCCGACAGCGGCGCCCACGCACTCGCGGTGTGCGGCTGGAGCGGCCCCACGAACCACGCCGACATCGACAAGATCGCCGCCGTACTCGCCGACTGGGAACGCCGCTTCGGCGCCCAGGTCGTCGAAGCCGGCTTCGACACCCTGGAGTTGAGCGTCCCCGTGCCGCCCGCCACGCTCACCGAGGCGCTCCCGCTGGCCGCCGAGCACACCGCCTTCTGCCCCGACCTGGTCTTCCAGGGCACCGGCAGCCTCACCGAGTACGCCGGGCAGTTGGTGGGCGCCCACCAGTGGTCCTTCTGGTGGGACTGACCTGACCCGGGGGCGCGGGTCCGGCGCGGCCGCCCCCGGACCCGACCGCCGCCCGCGGACCCGGCCGGCACCCGCGGCCCACCGGTGTGGCATGCTGCGCCGGGCCGCGAACCGGGCCCGAGCACCGACCACACCCCCGCCCGAGGAGCCCGCCCTGAACACCGCCTGCGCCGAAGCCCTGTCCGCAGGCCTGCTGATACTCGTCCTGGTCTGCGCCGTCGCCCGCCCCTGGGGCTGGCCGGAGGCCGCCGCCGCCGTGCCGGCCGCCGCCCTGCTGGTGGCGACCGGCGCCGTCCCACCGGACCACGCCACGGCCGAGGCCGCCCGCCTCGGACCGGTGATCGGCTTCCTGGCCGCCGTCCTCGTCCTGGCCAAACTCTGCGACGACGAGGGCCTGTTCCGCGCCTGCGGGGCCTGGATGGCACGCAGCGCCGCCGCACGCCCGCGCCGACTGCTGGTCCAGGTGTTCACCGTCGCCTCGGTGGTCACCGCGGTGCTCAGCCTGGACGCCACCGTCGTCCTGCTCACCCCCGTCGTGCTCGCCACCGCCGCCCGCCTGGGAGCCCGCCCCGGACCACACCTCTACGCCTGCGCCCACCTGTCGAACACGGCCTCGCTGCTGCTGCCCGTCTCCAACCTGACCAACCTGCTCGCCTTCACCGCCAGCGGCCTGAGCTTCGCCCGCTTCGCCGCCCTGATGACACTGCCGTGGCTCGCGGCGGTCGGCGTCGAGTACCTGGTCCTGCGCCGCTCCTTCGCCACCGACCTGGACACCGCCCCCACCGGGGCGACCGAGGCCGGACCGGCCCCCGCCATGCCGCTGTTCGCCCTGACCACCGTCGGCTGCACGCTCGCCGGGTTCGTCCTCGCCTCCGCCCTGGACGTCGACCCGGCCTGGGCGGCGGCCGCCGGCGCCACCGTCCTGGCCGTGCGCGCCCTGGCCCGCGGCCACGCCACCCCCACGACGGTGGTGCGCTCCGCCGCCCTGCCGTTCCTGGCCTTCGTCCTCGCCCTGGGCATCGTGGTGCGCGCGGTCGTCGACAACGGCCTGGCCACCGCCCTGGCCCACCTCGTCCCCGCCGGCACCACCCTGCCCGCCCTGCTCGCCACCGCCGCCCTGGCCGCCGTCCTCGCCAACGTCATCAACAACCTGCCCGCGACCCTCGCCCTGGTACCCCTGGCCGCCCCGGCCGGGCCCGGAGCCGTCCTCGCGGTCCTGCTCGGGGTGAACATCGGCCCCAACCTCAGCTACGCCGGATCGCTGGCCACCCTCCTGTGGCGCGGCATCGTCCGCGACCGCGGAGTGCCGGTGGACCTGCGCGAGTTCACCCGCCTGGGCCTGCTCGCCGTCCCCGCCACCCTCACCGCCGCCGTCCTGGCCCTGTGGGCCTCGCTGCGCCTGATCGGGACCTGACCGGGGTGGCCGGATTGACCGGGACCCGGCCGGGGCCGGCGCCCGCACCGATCCCGTCGTCGGGACCGGAAGCGGAACCGTTCGACCCGGCCGGCCAGTACCCGGCCGGTCAGTACTCGGAGCTGGGTGCCGCCGTGACCGGGCCGAGGTCCGGTTCGTCGCGCAACTCCACCACCGTGCCGTGGCGTTCGAGTTCCAGCACGACCAGTTCGTTGGCGCCGGCCCGCCACAGCGGGGCGGGGGCGTAGAGGGTGCGCTGGGGGCCGGCGGCGCAGTGGCGGCCGAGCAGGAAGCCGTTGAGCCACAGCAGTCCGCGGCCCCAGTCGGGCAGGGCGACGAACGCGTCGGCGGGGGAGGGGAGTTCGGCGGTGAAGCGGTGGAAGGCCGGCTCCCCGTCGCGGGTCTCGGCGTCGTCCTCCCCGGCGCCGTGCGCCTCGATGCCGTGGGCCTCGTCGCCGTCGGTGAAGCGCAGCGCGGACAGGTCGGTCAGCGGCAGCGGCCGGATCTGCCAGTCGAACAGCCGCTGGTGGCCGTGCGAGACGCCGCGGGTGATGCCCTTGCGGTCGTCCATCTGCGGGCCGTAGTTCACCCGGCCCAGCGCCTCGACCAGGATGTCCAGCACGACCCCGTCGGAGCCGGTGGCCAGCGGCAGTGTCGCGCCGGGGGAGTTGCGATCCAGTACCCCGAGTGGGCGGCCGTCCGCGAAGACCTGCGCCCGGTCGGCCAACCCGTCGATGCGCAGCGGCAGTTCGGGGCGCGGGCCGGGCACGCGGGTGCGGTAGTGGATCAGGCCGCGGTCCTGTCCGACCTGCTCCATCGGCAGCGGCGCCGCGTGCCGCCGCGACTGCGACAGCGCGTCCAGCGCCTCGGCCAGCCGTGCCCGCCCGTCGGCCCGCTCCAGGCGCTGGGGCGCCACCCGGGGCGGCGGGTCGGGCAGTTCGCCGTCCGGCAGGGGCAGGTGGCGGCCGATGACCTCGCGCAGGGCGTGGAACTTCTCGGTCAGCTCGCCGGCCTCGCCGATCGGCGCGTCGTAGTCGTAGCTGGTGACGGTCGGCTCGTAGCCGGCGTCCAGGGGGTGGGCGCCGCTGTGGTTGGCGCCGGCCCACAGGCCGAAGCTGGTGCCGCCGTGCGCCATGTAGAGGCTGACGGAGGCGCCGGTGGCGAGCAGCTCGTCCAGGGAGGCGGCGCTCTCCTTCGGGTCGCGGACGTGGTGCGGCAGGCCCCACTGGTCGAACCAGCCGATCCAGAACTCCATGGCGGTCAGCGGGCCTTCGCCCTGGTGGCGGCGGAGCACCGCGAGCCGCTCGGGGGCGCGCGAGCCGAAGGTGGCGGTGGCGAGCTGGCCGGGGATGGTGCCGCCCTGCTGCATGGTGTCGTGGGCGCCGTCGGTGGTGAACAGCAGGCAGTCCACGCCGCGGCGCACCAGGCCGTCGCGCAGGTGGGCGAGGTAGGCGGCGTCGTCGCCGTAACTGCCGTACTCGTTCTCCACCTGCATCGCCACCACCGGCCCGCCCCGGCTCGCCAGCAGCGGCAGCAGCTCGGGTACCAGCGCGTCGAACCAGCCGTCCACCTCGGCGAGGTACGCCGGGTCCGCGCAGCGCAGCCGCAGCCCGTCCACCGCCAGCAGCCGGGCCGGCAGCCCGCCGAAGTCCCACTCCGCGCAGATGTACGGGCCGGGGCGCAGGATCACGTCCAACCCCAGGCCGGCGGCCAGCCGCACGAAGCGGGCCACGTCCCGCCAGCCGGTGAAGTCCACCGTGCCGTCGGGCAGTTCGTGGAAGTTCCACGGCACGTAGGTGTCGACCGTGTTCACGCCCAGTGCCCGCACCCGCCGCAGCCGGTCCTCCCACAGTCGCGGATGCACCCGGAAGTAGTGCACCGCCCCGGCCACCACCCGGTGCGGCACCCCGTCCCGCACGAACCCGTCCGCGTCGTACCCGAGCATGCGCACACTCCCGCTTCCCGCCACAGGCGCCGAGGGCCCCGCAGGCCCCGGCACCGTCGAGCCTAGCGAGGAACGGGCCGCGCGGGCCGCTGGTGCTCAGGTGTCGTAGCAGCCGTCCCACGGGGCGGTGAAGCCCAGGCCGTCCGGGTAGAGCTCCATCCAGACGCCGCCCTCCTCGTCCTCGTCGTCCTCCTCCTCGTCCTCGTCCACTTCCAGGACCAGGCCGAACAGGGCGCCCTCGAAGCGCACCTCGAAGGGTGCGATGGCGATGCCCTGGTAGTGGCGCCCCGGCAGGGCGTCCAGCCACTGCTGCAGCAGCAGATCGGCCGCGGCGATCGCCTGCCGCTCGCCGTCCGCCGTCGTGCCGGTGGACTCGATGCGCGAGTCCAGGTGGCGGCCGGCCTCGTCGAACCGGTGCAGCACGGCGTGCCAGCGCTTCACGGCCTGCCAGTCGTCGCCGCTCCACCCCTCGGGGAACGCCGCGACGACGGACGCGTAGAACTGGCCGCCCTCATACCGGCCGATGGTGTCCGTGCGGTAGCCGGGCTCGTGGCGGATCGGAATGACCTCGGGAATGTTCATGCCCCGAACCCTAGGCCCCACCTGCGACAACGCCCCCCGTCGGGGCATGGGCACCGGTGTTGCGCCCGGCGGTGCGGGTGCGGTAGTCAGAGGGTCCGCCACGTGCAGGGCCCGGCCGAGGGCTCTCCTCCACTCGGCAGGCGTGCGGACATCACGGAGGTGGGCCATGGACGTGCCGCGGGCGATCGATCGGCTGATGCTCCGGCTTCCGGGGCTGGAAGCCGCCGCCGGTGGTCGCGACATCGACTGGGCGGCGATCCGCGAAGGGATCGGCACCGGCCTGCCCTCCGACTACCGTGAACTGTCCACCCGCTGCCCCGGTTTCTCGGTCGACGAGTTCGTCCTGGTGTCGACCCCGGTGCCGGGATCGGAGCACGAGTTCGTCTCAGGCGTCCGCTCCGACCGGGAGACCATGGAGGACGACCTCCGGGAAGGGGAGATCCCGGCGGAGTACGCCACCGGGGACGGGGCGGGGGAGCGGCCCGCGCTGTTGGCGTGGGCGGGAACTCCGGACGGCGACGAGATCCTCTGGCACACCGCGGCCGCCGACCCCGACGCATGGCCGGTCGTGGTCCGGGGCCGCGGCGGCGGCTGGTGGTCGTACCCCGAGGGGGCCGTGTCCTTCCTGGAAGGCCTGTACTCCGGACGGATCGCCGTCCCCGGCCTGCCGGCCTCGCTGCCGAAGGGCGACAGGAAGGTCTCCTTCCACGCCTTCTAGCGCCGCATCGGAGACCTCCGCCGGCCGTGAGGTGACAAGGCCGTACGGGTGCTGATCGCGCCCCGGCCGTGGCCTGGCCGGCGGGGCTGGAGGCGGCCCCCGGCCACGAGCGGATGCGCCCGTGGGCCCCGCCGGCCGAGCCCGCCGCCTACTTGCCGTACCGGCGGTCGCGCTGCGCGAAGGCACGCAGCGCCCGCAGGAAGTCGGCCTTGCGGAACGCGGGCCAGTTCGCATCCACGAAGTAGAACTCGCTGTAGGCCGACTGCCACAGGAGGAACCCGGACAGGCGCTGCTCACCGCTGGTGCGGATGACCAGGTCGGTCGCGTCCGCACCCGCGGGCGAGTACAGGTTGGCGCTGATGTCGTCCGTGTCGAGGGCGTCGGCGAACTCGGCCGGATCACCTCCGCCGGCGACGTGGCGGCGGAACGCCGTCTTCACGGCGTCCACGATCTCCCGCCGGCCGCCGTAGCCCACGGCGACGTCCACCAGGAGACCCGGGCGCCCGACGGTGGCGGACGCGGCCTCCTTCAGCGCGAGGGCGCGCTCACCGGGCAGCAGGTCCACGGAGCCGATGATCTGGACCCGCCACGGCTTTCCGGGCTGCGCGAGTCCGGTGACCGTGTCCTGGATGATGTCCAGCAGCGGGACGAGTTCGTGCGCGGGGCGGCCGGACAGGTTGTCGTCGGACAGCATGAACAGGCTCACGTGGCCGACGCCCGCCTCGGCGCACCACCCGAGGAACGTCTCCACCTTGGCGCCGCCCACGCGGTAGCCCTCGACGACGTCGTGGCCGTGCCCGTTCGCCCGCGCCCAGCGCCGGTTGCCGTCCAGCATGATGCCGACGTGCTGCGGCCGGGGCAGACCCTCCAGGCCCTTCAGAACGCGCCGTTCGTACAGCGGCATCGCGGCGTTGCGCGCCCACTGCGGCAGAAGCGCCATGACTCCTCCTCCTTCAGGGCAAACCCGGACCAACCGGACCACGACGGTACCAGCCGGATCATCAACTCCCTCACCCAATACGACAATTCCAGGAGTTCACGGGCGAACCGCCGAAGACCTCCACCGCGTACCGGACGGCACCGACTCGGAGCAGCCCCGCGACAGCAGGGTGGGCAGCAGCGGGAGCAGGCGAGTTCACCGGTAGCCGTGATCGCGATCCGCTGCTGGAGGACTAGGGTGCTGAGCCATGTCTGCATTCGACTTCCGTCAGCTGATCGGCGTGGAGGCCAGGTCCGGAAGGGTCCCGCCCGAAGCCTGGGAGGACATCGAAGCATGGGCCGGCAGGGGACTGCCGGCCGACTTCAAGGGATTCGCCGAACGCTACGGGGGCGGGCTGATCAGGGGGCACCTGTTCGTGCCGCACCCGTGCGACGACGAGTCGCTTCTTGACTTCATGAAGAGCGGCCGCAGGGCGTTCGAGAAGCTGTCTCGACACTTTTCCGACGAGCTGGGCAGGGAAAATGTCGACCCGGCGTCGGTGGTGCCCTGGGCATATTCGAACTGGGACGGGGACCGATGCTTCTTTGTGCCGGGCGGGGGCACCTCCTGGCGCATACTCCTGGTGTTCCGTCAGCTGGCCGGCGTGCATTTCTACGACGCGGGGTTCCTGGAGCTCCTCACCGGGGTGATCACCGGGACGGCGGTGCCCCCGGGATGGCCGCACATGGAACCGGCATGGAGGCCGATCGGCACCTCTCCGTCGGCCTGACCTCCAGGGCTCCTGCGCTCAGGGGGTTCGCCAGGGCCGGCCGGCGCTGTCATGCTTCGGCGGCAACGGTTCCATCCGCTCCCGCGCCGCGTCCCTCAGCTCACGCCGACCTGCCGCACAATCAACGACCGGGCGGGTCCCGGTCCGCGCCGCCGCCCGGCGGCAGCCGTCGGGTGATCCGGTCGAACAACTCCTTCAGCGGCTCGCTCACCTCACGGCCGAACTCGGTCAGGCCGTAGGAGACCTGGGGCGGCGTCGTCGGCTCGACCTTCCGCCAGAGCAGGCCGTCCTGGACCAGAGCCCGCAGGGTCTGGGCGAGCATCTTCTCGCTGATGCCGTGGATGCTCTCGCGCAGCTCGAAGAAGCGCAGGTCGTTGCTCCGCAGGGAGATCAGCACCCAGACGCCCCACCTGCTGGTGACGTGGTCGACCACGTCGCGCGCGGGGCAGTCGGTGTGAAACACGTCATACCGGCCGCCCGCCTCGGTCCCCCTGTACTGCACCCCTCCCGCCATGCCATGAGCTTACCTCCAGGTATGCCCTTACCAGGAGTTAGCCCGTCCTCCTAACGTCGGAGCCACCGAGGACATCTGACGAGGAGCTGATCATGATCGTGGTGACCGGGGCGACCGGGAACATCGGCCGGCCGTTGACGCAGGCCCTGACCGGGGCGGGGCAGCAGGTGACGGCGGTGTCGCGGCACCCGGCGGCGGTGCCCGACGGCGTCCGCCACCTGGCGGCCGACCTGGCCAGGCCGGCCGAGCTCAGGCCCGCACTGGCCGGGGCGGCGGCGCTCTTCCTGCTGCTCCCCGGCGACCTGCACGCCGCCGGGGCCGACCCCGCCGACCTCATCGGCGAGGCCGCGGCCGCCGGGGTCCGGCGGATCGTGCTGCTCTCCAGCCAGGGCGTGGTGACCAGGCCCTTCGGGTCGACGCGGATCGCGATGCGCGAACTCGAGGACACGCTGCGGGAATCCGGTGTGGAGTGGGCGATCCTGCGGCCGGGCGGCTTCGCCTCCAACGCTCTCTGGTGGGCCGAATCCGTCCGCACGCAGGGGCTCGTCGCCGCGCCCTTCGGCGACGTCGGCGTGCCGATCGTCGACCCGGCGGACATCGCGGCGGCCTGTCTGCTGGACGACCGGCACGCCGGCAGCGTGTACCAGCTGACCGGCCCCGAGGTGATCACACCGCGCCGGCAGGCGGCCGCGATCGCCGACGCGCTGGGCTCGCCGGTACGGTTCCACGAACTCACCCGCGCCGAGGCCAGGGCCGCCATGAGCCAGGCCATGCCGGCGGCGCTCGCCGACGACACCCTGGAGATCCTCGGCGCACCGAACCCGGCCGAACTGCGCATCAGCCCGGACGTCCAGCAGGTCCTCGGCCGCGCCCCGCGCCCCTTCTCCGACTGGGCCGCCCGCAACGTCGCCGCCTTCCGCTAGGACTGACCGGGGCAGGCCCCACCCGTGCGTGCGTGCCGGGCGTGCGTGCGCGTGCCGGGCGTGCGTGCCGGGCGTGCGTGCCGGGCGTGCGATCCCGGCGGAAACGGTCGGACGGACTCTCAGAACGAGAGCACCATGCCCTCCTCGGCCGCGATCACCTCGCCCGAGAACCGGCCGCGGGCGTCGGCGACCGAACGCGCGCGGTCGCTGCCCGGCCAGAAGTGCGTGAGGAGCAGGCGCCGGGCCCCGGAACGGGCCGCCCACGTCCCGGACTGCGCGGCGCTCATCAGGTGGGGGTCGCCGCCGTCGGCGCACGGGCCCTGGAGCGTGGCTCCGGCGATGAACAGGTCCGCTCCCGCGGCCAGCTCGGCCAGGGCCGGGTCCGCTCCCGCGTCACCGCTGTAGGCGACGGTCAGGCCCGGCGCGGTCAACCGCACGCCCGCGTGCGGAACATGATGCGGCAGCAGCACCGCATCGAGCCGGAACGGCCCCACCCGGTGGCTCGAAGGAAGCGCGTACACGTCGAAGACGTCGAGCAGGTCCTCGGTCGGCTCCATCGCCTGGACCCGCCCGATCACTCCGGGAGTGCAGTACAACGGCAGGCGGGCACCCCGCTCCTCGGCGAAGTAGCGCGCGCGACACAGCGCACTGAGGTCGGCGCAGTGGTCGGGGTGTTCATGAGTGATCACCACCGCGTCGACGCGCCCGCCCGCGCAGTGCTCCGACAACCGCGGGAACGTCGCGTAGCCGAGGTCCAGCACCAGCCGGAACCCGTCGTACTCCAGCAGGAACCCGCTGGCACCGCGCCCGGCCTCGGGCCAGGCGCCACACGTCCCCAGGACCGTCAGTCTGCGCACCGGCCGATGCTCTCACGGGCGCTTCCACCGGCCGAACCCGGACCCGAACCCGGACCCGAACCCGAACCGGCCCCGGGCCCCCGCCGCTGCGCCCGGCCCGCACGGGGACCGGCGGGAGGGGCCCTGTCAGACTGCGGACATGAACGGACAACCGCTCGACGACGGGCTCGCCGCGAACCGCGCCCTCTGGGACACCCGGGCCGAGGTGCACGGGACGACCCCTGACGACGTGTGCTACGACGTCGACTCCTTCCTGGCCGGGCGCCAGACGCTCCACGGGATCGAACGGGAGCTCGCCGGTGACGTGGCCGGCCGGGACGTGCTGCATCTGCAGTGCCACTTCGGCATGGACACACTGAGCTGGGCCCGTCTGGGGGCCCGGGTGACCGGGGTCGACTTCTCGCCCGTGGCCATCGCCCGGGCGCGCGAGCTGGCCCGGCGCGCCGGTCTGGCGGCCGATTTCATCGAGGCGGACACGCAGGACCTGCCGTCCGGCCTGGCCGGCCGGTTCGACCTCGTGATCGCCACCTACGGGGTGCTGTGCTGGATCGGTGACCTCGACGCGTGGATGCGCGGTGCGGCGACGGCGCTGCGCCCCGGCGGCAGGCTGGTGCTGGTCGACCTGCATCCGGCGTTCCAGACCCTGGCGAGCTACGAGCCGCTCGTGGCCGACTGGCCCTACGGCGGCGGGCAGCCCCAGCGCGAGGCCGTGACGGGCACGTACGCCGATCCCAACCTGCCGATGGCCGCGCAGGAAGTGGTGCAGTACCCGCATTCGGTGGGCGAGATCGTGACGGCGGCCGCCGGAGCGGGACTGATCGTGGACCGGCTCGTCGAACACACCGAGGCCGCGTTCGACGCACGCCGCATCCTGCCCCAGGGGCCCGACGGCACCTACCGGTTCCCGTTCGGCGACACCCACCTGCCGGTCCTCTACTCGCTGCGGGCGGTGTCACCCCCGCAGAGCCGTCGGACAGCCCGGTGATCACCGTGTCCGGGTGGACCGAGCGGCTCGCGGCCGAGGTGGGGTGGACCCGGCCTCGCGGCGGTGTCGACCGGGGGCGCGCCAGGGGCGGGGCGCGCGGGTTCGCCCCGGTGCCCCCGCACGCATGAGGGGATCAGTGATGCGCGCATTCGACATCAGCAGGCTTCTGGAGCTCATGCCCCCGCCCGAGGGGGCCGGTGAATCCGGCGACTGGGCCGCGGTCGAGCAGGCGTGGGGTTTCCGATTCCCGCGCGACTACACCGAGTTCGTCACGCGGTACGGGAAAGGGGAGATCGATCGGTCCCTCGGCGTGTTCGCCCCCGACGAGCTGATGCCGCCGGACGCCCCGCAGCCGGGCATGCGCGACATGACGGAGGAGGCGCGCTGGCTCTTCGAGGAGGACGGCGAGCCCACCGACGAGGTGCGCTCCGCCGAGCACATCATCGCCTGGGGAGGATCCTGCACCGCGGACACCCTCGGGTGGCTGGCCGTCGGCGACGACCCCGACGAGTGGCCGGTCCTCGTCCTGGACCGGAACGGGGGCGCGCCCCTGGTCTTCGACATGGGCATGGTCGAGTTCCTCCACGGGGTGATTTCCGGGGGGATCGGCCCGAGCCCCGTCGGCGCCGTCGTCACCTGGGGCGAGGAGCCGCCCCGCTTCGTCCACTGGCGGGCTCCGTAGCAGCGGCGGGCCCGGGCGGTGCGCCGTCAGGCCGGGGGCAGGCCGAGGGTGGGGAGGTGGTCGGCCATCAGGAGGGCGACGAGTTCGCGGCGGCTGCCCACGCCGGTCTTGTGGAGGATGGCGGTGACGTGCTGCTGGACGGTGGGCACGGCCAGGTGGAGGTGGGCGGCGATGTCCTTGGTGCTGGCGCCGCGCACCGCGTGCAGGGCGACCTGCTGTTCGCGCGGGGACAGGCCGTGGGCGAGCAGGGCCAGGGGCAGGCGCTGGACGGCGGAGACCGGGGAAGCGACGACGGCGACGCCGCCGCGGCGGCCGTCCAGCGGGGAGGCGTGCAGGGCCAGCCACTGGCCGTCGGGGGTGCACACCCGCATCTCGGCCGGGGAGTCGCGGCGGGCGGCCAGGCGGGCGACGGTGAGGAAACCGCTGGGCACCCCGCTGGTGTGGGTGATGGGTTCGGCCATCCGTCCGATCAGTTCGCGGGCCGCGGCGTCCGCCGAGCGCAGCCGCCCGTACCCGTCCAGGACCGCCACCGCCGGGGTGTGCGCGGGCTGTTGGGGGCGGGTGTCGCGCAGGGCGGCGAGGTGGGTGTCGCGCAGGGCGGCGCCGATGGGGGCGGCGACGCGTTCGGCCAGGCGCAGGTCGGGCAGGTCGTAGCGGCCGCGGGCGTGTTCGCGCATGAACGCCGCCGAGGCCCAGCGGCCGCCGCCGAGGTCGAAGTTGATCCGCAGTTCGTCGCCGTAGCCGCAGGGGTGGAGCAACTCCCGGTAGCGGACGCTGCGTTCGGGGCGGCCGTCGGTGGCCCGGTCGACGGTCTGCACCCGGTGGCCGGCGGTGCGGATCGCGGTGAAGGTGGTGGCGTCCTCGCCCTGGAGCTCCAGGTGCACGGCCTGCTCGAACTGGGCGGGGTCGAGACCGTCGGCGACGGTGGAGGTGGGGAACCCGGTGACCGGGTCGTTGCCGTGCCAGCAGCCGCCGTCGAAGCCGAGCGGCTCCAGCAGCACGGCGTGCAGTTGGCGGAACAGCTCGGCCGCCGGTAATCCGGAGGCCGCCAACTCGCCGATGGATCCCAGGACTTCCCGCTCGATCTCACGTCGTTTGGCCACGGACGGAATACTACGGAAGCCGGGGTCCGGCGTCCGGTGAACGGACGAGGAAGGGCGCAGGCGGAGCAGGACGCGGGGCGGGCGCGCCGCTGCTCGGCGCGCCCGCCCCGTTCCCCGGTTCCCCGGTTCCCCGGTTCCCCCCGTGGTCCGTGTGCCCGGCTCACCGCCCCCCGCGTCACTCGGACGGCGAGGTCAGCTCCACGGGTTGGCCGGCTGGTCGTTGATGGCCGTCCAGAAGCGGGTGCCGGTCGGCAGGGTGCCGTTGGCCCACATGCCCCAGCCCCCGGCGTCGTGGAACTCCGTCATCCGGAAGTCGGCGCCGAAGGAGGAGGCGCACAGCTGGTCGGCGACGGCCTGGCTGGTCAGCGAAGTGCCGGCCACCGGCGCGGTGGCCTTCAGCTCACCGCCGCCCCAGGCGTGGGAGCCGGGCGTGGGCGGCATGCCCACCGGCGCGGGCCGGCCGTCCTTCTTGATGCACAGCACCGGCAGCTGGAAGCCGGCCCAGGTGTCGCCGTTGTACGGGTCGCTCTGCCCTCGTAGCCGACGTGCACCAGGTCGTCGGCGCGCTGCTCCAGGTTGGCCCAGGTCATGCCCTTGTGGGCGCCGATCGGGCCGAACACGGCCGCGTAGGAGGCCTTGTCGATGTCCCACTGCTGGTAGGGGCTGTCGAAGCAGTCGACCATGTAGAGCGTCCAGCCGCCGAAGTTCTTCCTGCGGTTGTCCAGGTACTTGGAGCTGCTCTCGTTCTTCGGCCGCACCCCGATCATGTCCCATTTCGCCGTCTCGCCGGAGGCGTTGAACGGGGTGACCTGCCAGTTCTGGAGGGCGTCGTTGACGGCGCACATGCCGGTGCTGGCGAGGGGGAGACGACGGTGGCGGACGGCCGGTCGTCCGCCACCGTCAGCCTGTCAGTACCCGGTCAATCGCGGGTATCCGTGTTTTCTAGGATCCTCCGGCACCCCCTCCGGCACCCCCGCTCCGGCACCCCCGCTCCGGCGCCTCCGCGGCCTCAGCCGCGGCTACGGCCGCTCGCGCTCGCGCCACCAGGCGACCGTCGCCCGCAGCTGCTCCTCCAGCGGCGTGGCCCGCACCGCGAACGCGGCCTCGTACGCCGAGCAGTCCACCACGAACGGCCGGTCGAACTGGTAACGCACCTCCCGCAGTTCGCGCAGCAGAGGGGACACCAGCCCCGCCACCGCCAGCACGGCCGCCGGCAGGCGCCGCACCGAGACCGGTCCGGCGCCGGCCTCGGCGGCCAGCCGGTCGACCATCGCGCGCACCGACAGGGCGGCGACGGTGGGCACGTGCCAGGCCCGGCCCCAGGCCCGCTCCTCGCCGGCGGTCTCGGCCATCGCCCGGGCCACGTCCGGCAGGTAGGTCCAGCTGTGCGCGGTGTCCGGGTCGCCGAGCGTCGCGACCGGACGGCCCTTCAGCACCTGGGGCATCACCCGCGAAGCCAGGTGGCCGCCGTCGGTGACGCCGGGGCCGAAGAAGTCCGAGGCCCGCACCTCCACCGCCCGGATCCGCCCGGCCTCGTGCAGCGCCCGCGCCTGCTCCCAGGCCGCCGCCCGTACCCGCCCCTTGGGGCCGGTCGCGCCGAGCGGAAGGCCTTCGGTCATCGGACCGGTCACCGGCCCGTAGCCGTACAGGTTGCCGAGCATGACCAGCACCGCGCCGCTCTCCTCGGCCGCCGCGCACAGCGAGGCGCTCAGCGCCGGCCACAGCCGCGCCCACTGCGGCAGCGGCGGCGCGGCGCAGCCGTGGATGGCGGCGGCGCCGCGGGCGGCCCGCGCCAGCCCCGCGGGGTCGCTCGCGTCCAGGGCGAGGTGCTCGACGCCGGGGACGTCCGGCCCGGCGGGGCGCCCGGTACGGGTGACGACCCGGACCTCGTGGCCCTGTTCGGCCAGCAGGCGGGCGGTGGCGGCCCCGGCGGGCCCGTGTCCGACGACCAGGTGGAAGCTCATCCGCCACACCCTAGCGGCGGCCTGGGACCGTCAGGAGGCGTGGCGCGCTCCGGTGCCGGAGGCGAAGCCGGACACATCGGGGCAGGTCAGGGCAGGTCGGAGGGAGGCCGGGGCCGCCACATAATCGGTATGGCGATCGTAGAAGTGGATCTATGCTGTGGGTCGTTCATGATCCCTTCACACGAAGCAGGTCTGCTCTCGATGAAGCTGCCCCGGGTGTCCGCCGTCGTCGCCGCCGCGGTCCTGGCCCCCGCCGTCCTCTTCCCCTCCACGGCCTCCGCCTCCGACGCCCCGAAGCCGACCGGCGTCTCCGGTCCCGACACCGCCTCGGACTCCGTCAAGGACGCCACCCCCGAGGACGGCGACGCACAGGAGCAGCGCGACCGCGCCGAGGTGCGGCGCATCCTCGCCGACCCGGCGAGCGGCCCCGGCGTGCGCGAGGCGGCCGAGAAGGCCCTCAAGGGCGGCGCCGCCGAGCTGCGGCACTTCCTGACCGTCGAGCTCGACGAGCAGCGCAAGATCGACGACCGGGTCAGGACCTTCCAGATCCTCGCCACCGGCGGCCCGGCCGTGAAGGCCGCCGCCACGGCCGCCCTGCGCGCCGGCGACGACGCCATCGCCGAGTTCCTGAAGACCGGCCAGTACACCGCCCGCGCCGAGGACGAGGACCGCGCCAAGGTCGAGGCCATCCTCGCCGACCCGAAGATCGGCCGCGGCGTGCGCGAGGCGGCCGAGAAGGCCCTCAAGGGCGGCGCCGCCGAACTGCGCCACTTCCTGACCGTCGAGCTGCCCAAGCAGCGCGGCGACGACAACCGGGTCAAGCTCGCCCAGCTCATGGACAAGGGCGGCAGGGCCGTGCGCGAGGCGGCCAGCCGGGCGCTGGACGCCGGCACCGACGAAGCCGTCGAGGCCTTCCTCAACGAGGGCTTCGCCAAGGCCCAGTTCGAGGACGACCGCGTCGAGGTGCTGCGCGTCATCGCCGACAAGGAGACCGGCCCGGCCACCGCCGCGGCCGCCCAGAAGGCCATGGACGGCAACGCCGAGGCCGTGCGGCGCTTCCTGACCGTCGAGCTGCCCGTCCTGCGCGAGAGCGACAACCGCCTGAAGGTCTCCCAGATCGCCGAGACCGGCGGCCCCGCGGTCAAGAAGGCCGCCCTGGCCGCCTGGGAGGGCAGCTACGCGGACGTCCTGGCCTTCCTCAAGGAGGGCTGGGCCAAGGCCAAGGCCGAGGACGAGGCCGCGGCGACCAAGCCCGGCACGGGCAACGGCACCGGCGCGGCTACGGGCAACGGCACCGGCGCGGGCACCGACGGTGCCGGGCAGCAGCCGCAGACCGTCCAGCCCGCCGGCCTCACCCAGACCACCACCACCGGCACCGGTACCGGCACCACCACCACCACCGGCACCCGTACGGGCACCGGCACCACCACCGGCAGCGGAGCCCTCGCCGCCACCGGCACCGACGGGCTCGGCTGGGAGGCCGGCGGCGCCGCCGCGGCCCTCGCCGCGGGCGCGGCCATGGTCGTGGCCGCCCGCCGCCGCTCCACCTCCACCTCCACCGAGAGCTGACACCCCCTCGCGTCCCCGGCCGCCCACCACACACCCCGGCGGCCGGGGACGCGCCACATCCCGCTACCGCCCGCCCCCGACCGGCGGCTCAGTCACCGTCCCCGCCGCCGCCCACCTGGCGGCGGGGCCGGTTGCGCTGGTAGCTGCGCACCGCCTTCCCGGCGCCGAGGGTGAGGGCCGCGACCACACGCGCCCAGCGCGGCCCACCGCGGTCGGCCCACACCACACAGCCGCACCCCGCGACGACCAGGACCAGCACGCCCACCAGAACCGCACCGACCACCACGACCACCCGCCCTTCTCCCGACGTCCTGCTCCATGGAATCACCTGATGCGGGCACAAACCGGTTCCGGCCGGACTCCCACGGGAAATCCGTGAACGGGCCGGATGATCACGCTGGCAGGTCCGGCCCCACGGACGGAGGAGATCACCATGCCGACGAACACGGCCACCGGAAAGTCCTGGTACGCGGTCCGCTGCGTCTTCCGGTGGGACACCTCCGACAACCCCCTCTACGAGGAGCGGCTGACACTGTGGCGGGCCGGGTCGATGGACGAGGCCATCGAGCGGGCCGAGGACGAGGCCCGGACCTACGCGCACGACAACGGCCACAGCTACCTGGAACTGGCCCAGTGCTACGCCCTGGCCACGGACGGGCGGCCGGGCGACGGGGACGAGGTCTTCTCGCTGCTGCGGGAGAGCCGCCTCGACGGGGACGCCTACCTGGACCGCTACTTCGACACCGGCGAGGAGCGCCAGGGCGCCGCCACCGAGGGGTGACGGACAGCCTGAACACCTGTCGGGCACAGCCCGCGATCGGCCGGGCGCCGATCGTGGACCGCCCACCCGGTTCGGCCGCGCGCCCGGGGGCTGTGCCAGGATGCGGTGGCCGGACGGTCCCGATCACCGGGCCGGCCGTACCAGCCGCATCACCGCATCAACCGCATCAACCGCGCCAACCGCATCAACCGCATCAACCGCACCCGAGGAGTCACCCGTGGCCACTGCCCGGTTCGCCACCCTGCACACCACGGCGGGCCCGATCCGCCTGGAGCTGTTCCCGTTCCACGCGCCGAAGACGGTCCGCAACTTCGCCGAACTCGCCGAGGGCACCCGGGAGTACACCGACCCGCGCACCGGCGAGCCGGGCAAGGGCCCGTACTACGACGGCACGCTCTTCCACCGGGTGATCGCGGGCTTCATGATCCAGGGCGGCGACCCGACCGGCACCGGCGCCGGCGGCCCGGGCTACTCCTTCGCGGACGAGTTCCACCCGGAGCTGTTCTTCACCAAGCCGTACCTGCTCGCGATGGCCAACGCCGGCCCGGGCACCAACGGTTCGCAGTTCTTCATCACGGTGGGCACCCCCGCCCACCTCAACCGCAAGCACACCATCTTCGGCCAGGTCGCCGACGCCGCCTCCAAGGCCGTCGTCGACGCGATCGCCGCCACCCCCACCGAGAACGATCGCCCGCTCGAGGACGTGGTGATCACCTCCGTCGAGATCGAGCACTCCTGACCGGGTGAGGCCGAGAAGCGGGTCGCCCCGGCGAGCTGTCCGCGTGTGGGTTCCCCCGGCCTGAACCCGCGCCGCTCGGAGACCTGCGGTGAACCGCTCGGCCACTGCCCGCGCGGGATCGGGCGGAGCCTCGCGTCGTCCCATCAGCCGCCCGCCTGCCCTCACCCGGGGTCGTCGCGTGTCCCGGGTGCTCCCCGCACCCGGGACACGCGTCGAGTCGCGGAACCGCCCTTGCGGTCAGCAGTCCTTGGGGGCCACCGCATGGACCGTCGTTCTGCTCCCTCTTCGAGACGCTGCCGATCCCGCCCGGGGCTACGAGGGCATCACCTCGTGGATACGGGAGAGGGTGAACATCCGGTCGTCATCGCGCAGGTGGCACCAGGCATGGAGGTAGGGGGCGTCCAGTTCGAGCCGGCTGAGCGTGCGGACGGTCGTGGTGCCCGAGGTGGCCACGTACTCGATCGTGACGGCCCGGCCTTCGTCGACGGCGTGGGCCAACTGGCGGATGTCGGTGAAGGAGAGGTTGCGCGCGTACCCGGCGATGATCTCCTCGGTGTCGCTGTCGTAGGGGCGGCCGTCGTAAGGGTCGGGCTCCGGAACCTCCGGCGGGGCGTCCTTCAGACGGGTGGCGAGGGCGCGCAGATCGACGGCCGCCCGAGCGTCCGTGGTGCGGCCGTCCGTCCGTCGCGGGCGGGACCCTTCTCCGGGCGGGCGCGGGGACGGGACCGGGCTCGCCGCACGGTGACGCTGGGCCCGTTCGATCCGGACGGCACCGTCCGGCTTCTCGGCGACGGGGGCGTAGCCGGCGGACCGCAGCGCGGCGAGCGTCTTGTCCGGCGGGGTCCGGCTGATCAGCACCGTCGGTGCCAGCTGTCGCAGGCCGAGCCGGGCGAGTTTGCGATGGGCGGCCAGCTCGGCGAGGAGGGCGGGCTCCTGGCCGTGGATCACACAGGCCGCGGACGCGACGCGCACCCGGCCGTGGCCGCGCGCGGCGTCGTGGATCAGGTACGTGAGCGGCTGGGGGAGCGGTTCGACGGCGACGTCGGCCAGATCGGCCGTCAAGGCGTCGGGGGTCAGGCCCGCGTCGAGGGCACGGCGGACGCTGACCGGGCTGAACCGCCAGACGGACGCCGCACCGGCGGTCTCCCGGTCCGCGACGGAGTCCAGCAGCGTGACCAGGGCCGTCGACGGCGTTCCGGTGACCACGGCCGTCAGATCGCTGCCGAACCGGGCGCTCGCGCTGGCGGCGGGCAGCAGCCGCCGACAGGCCTCCGTCAGCGCCTCGGTGTCGTCGGCGAGCAGGGCGGCCCCGATCGGGGACAGGGCCCCGAGGGCGAGTGCGCCGAGCAGCTCCGCTTCGCGGACGAGGGTGGCGAACGGCGTGGAGTCCTGGGGGAGTTGGTCGACGAGCGGGCGCAGCCACCCGAGCAGCACCCCCAGTTCCGCCGGGTCCGCCGCGCCTTCGCCCGCCGGGAGCTGCGCCGCGGCCTCGAACAGTCCGTGCCGAGCCTGGAGGCAGTCCCCGCGGGCCGGTGTCCCGGCGAGTGCCGGCAGGGCCTTCCCGTCCTCGTCACGGCTCTCGCCCGGGGTCAGCGGCAGTGTCCACCAGGCCCGGAGGAGGACGGCGAGCTGATCGGCCGGTTCCTCCCCTGCCCAGGTGTCGTAGTCGGCGGTCGCCGCGATCCGGTCGCCGTCCCGGGCCAGCAGTCCGGCCGCGCTCGCCGCCTCGAGCGCGAGGCGCACCACGATCTCGTCGCACTGTGCCGCCTTGCCGATCCGGGACAGCTCGCGGGTACCGACCCCACCGGCCTTCAGCCGGGCCGGGGGAGCGGCGGCGCACACCCCGAGGACGGACGCGGCATGGGCGGCGAACGCCATCGAGGCGGCTGTGGTTTCCCGCTCGGTGTCCGGGACCGCGGCAGGCACCGATCGCACGCCGGGCGGGAGGGGCGTGAACGGGGCGTGCCAGTCGGTGCCGCGCAGTGCGAGTGCCACCTCCGCGGGCATGCGTGACGGCCCGTACCGGTTGTGGTCCCGGATCAGCAACCCCCGCTCCAGCGCCCACTGTTCGCCCGGAGCGGAGTCGACCGGAGCCCCGAACACGATGAAGCCCGCTCGCTCCGGAGCCTGGGCTGCCCGCCGCTCGAGGAGCTTCCGGGTGGCCGCGGGGGCCGTGGCCACCAGCGCGGCGACCCGAGCCGGATCGCTGTGATGCTCGATCAGCGCCGCCAGCCGCGTCTCCTTCCTGTTGGCGGCGGGTTTGACGTCGAGCTTCGCCAGGATGCGGCCCAGTTCCTCGGAGTTCGAGCCCGTGACCAGTCGTAGGAGCGGCGCGTCGAGCCCCAGGGGCGAGCGCCACGCGTTTCGCAGCGGAGCCGCCATGTGCAGCAGCCCGGTGTCGGCGGGCCACACCAGAGCACGATCGGCCAGCGCCTCCAGGACGGCGTCCAGTCCGTGGGCGCGGTCACCGTGCGTCGCGTCCAGGAGGCCCGCCAGATCGTCCCGCGACACGGTCGTCAGCGCGGCGGCGGCCTCCGCCACCTGGAGGCACGGCAGGGTGAGCCGGGGCAGGGCCAGCGCCACCGACGCCGGACGTTGGAGGCGGTCCGCCAGTTCCCCGACCGACCGCGGCTCCGGAGCCGCCGCAGCATCCGGGCGAGCCGCCAGGAGCCGTTCCAACTCGGCCGCGTCGAGACCGCGAAGCCATGCGGCCAGTGCCGATCCGTTCTTCTTACCGATGGGGCACCTCACCACAGAGGAGGACGTCGATTGCCTGCCGGAGCAGGCCAGGAGCACAAGGATGACGTACGAAGGCGGGTGAGTGTCCAGCGCGGGAAACGTCCTCGGCGGGTCCGGTCCGTTCCGGAACGGTCGGGGACGAGTGATGACATGCCGAAGGGCCCGCACCGGGCATGCATGATGCATGCGGTGCGGGCCCTTCGCCGCCGGGCGGGTGCCGCGGCGGTGGGAACTACAGCGGGCGAATGTTCTCGGCCTGCGGGCCCTTCTGGCCCTGCGTGACGTCGAACTCGACCTTCTGGCCCTCGAGCAGCTCGCGGAAACCGCTGGCGTTGATGTTCGAGTAGTGGGCGAAGACGTCCGGGCCGCCACCCTCCTGCTCGATGAAGCCGAAGCCCTTTTCCGCGTTGAACCACTTCACGGTGCCATTAGCCATGTAAAAAATCTCCTTCAAGGGACTTTCCGGCATTCGCACGATACGGATGCCGAGTCACCGCGATGAGCGCCCGCCCGGAAAACACGTCCGAAAACATGCCGGAAAACAAAAATGCGCCTGCGATACATGAGCAGGCGCACACAAAGTTCATGGGAACCACTACTGCAACTACCTCGACTGTAGCAGCCCCGAGCCCGCGGTGGGCGGAAATCTCCACTCCGATTTTTCGGCGGGACCGCCCCGGTGTCGCGACCTGGGTCGCCGCATCGGTCAACTTGCTTCGCGCGGCAGTGAGTTGGTCGCCTCTTGGGGTGCTCCCGGGTCGATGGAGCCCCCTGAAGCCGGCTTCCGGGCGGCGCGCCCGGCGTTTCGGGCGCCACGGAATTCGGGTGGCCCGGGGTGGCCCGACCCCGGTCCCCGCGGCGCATACTGGCCTGGATGAAGAAACCTGAAGCAGTCCGCCGGCACCTGCCCACCAGCCCCTTCAAAGCCAGGACCGAAGCACCGCGCAAGCACTTCGCCGTCGGCGACCGCGTCACCCACGACTCCTACGGCCTCGGCCGGGTCATCGGCGTCGAGGGCGACACCGCGGTACTGGTCGACTTCGGATCACGACAGGAGCGCGTCGTCCAGCCGTACGCCGGCATGTACAACCTCTGACCCGCACCGCCGCGGGCGGCGTTCCGTCGCCCGCCTGCTTCATGGTGGCACCAGAACCGGGGCCACGACACGCAGAAGGCCCCGACCGGGTTCCCGGTAGGGGCCTTCAACCGTCTTGCCGGGCAGAGGCGGAGGATGCGGGATTCGAACCCGTGCGGGGGCGCCCCCGACACGCTTTCCCATTCTCCCGAACGGTATCCGTCAGGGCTCGAACCCGTCCTGACCTGCTACGGAGCGAACCGCTGGGCAGCTGCCGAACCGGGCCGGACGGGGGTGAACGCGACCAGAAACGAGACCGGTCGGCCGTCCTTCGGCACGGTTTCCCTCCCTGGGACGGCCGGCGCGCGGCCGTCCCCTCATTCGAACATCGTTCGAAACGATCTCGATGCGAGCCCGGTTCCCGCCGTCCGAGGGTTCAAGCGGAGTCCGAACGGGGCACCGGCCGGCGGGGCGGGATCGACCGGGAGAGCGCCGCGAAGCCGGTGCAGAGCAGGCGGAGGCTTCGCGTGAACTTCTCGTCCTGGCTGATGCGGGGGATCAAGTCGCCCATGACCAGCGGGAATCGCTCGCACAGCTCGGCGTGGAGCTCGGCTGTGACGGTCGGCGGGGCGGCCGGCTGGT
Source organism: Kitasatospora sp. NPDC005856 (assembly GCF_040629945.1). Classification (NCBI taxonomy): domain Bacteria; kingdom Bacillati; phylum Actinomycetota; class Actinomycetes; order Kitasatosporales; family Streptomycetaceae; genus Kitasatospora; species Kitasatospora sp. NPDC005856. The sequence goes on from NZ_JBEXWT010000054.1 coordinate 42,228, forward strand.
TCTGCTCCTGGAGCACGAAGCCGGTGATGTGGCTGAGCAGGGTGTCGGCGGCGATGCCGCAGTGCTCGGCGGGCAGCCCGGCGTCGAGGAGGGTGCCCAGCAGGCGTTCCATGAGGGAGAGGGCGCCGGTGCTGAGCGTGCCGGGGCTCTCGGCGAGGAGTTGGGCGCCGCCGGGGTGCTGCTTGATGCTCCGGCGCAGGGCGGCGGCCTGGGCCTCGACGCGGTCCTGCCAGGTGGCGCCGGCGGGCAGGGCGGTCAGGGCTTCGGTGCCGGCGTCGTAGGCCTGGCGGCAGACCCGGTCGGCCATCAGGGCGAGCAGTTCGTCCTTGCCGCGCACGTGGTAGTAGAGGCTGCCCGCGTGGGCGTCGAGCCGGTCGGCGACCTGGCGCATGGAGAGGTGGTGGTAGCCGACCTCGGCGAAGACGGCCATGCCCGCGTCGACGATGCGGTCCTTGGTGAGCTTCATGCGGTCCACCGTAACAGCGTTTTCCAACACCGTTCGAAAACTGTGCTAGCTTCGCTCCGACAGGTTTTCTAACGGCGTTGGAAAACGCCGGGGCGGGGGAGGAGCAGGACCATGGGGGCGATCCTTTTCAACGTGACCACGGCCGCGCTGATGGTCATGGCGGTCAACTGCGGGCTGGGCGTCGTCGGTCGCGGCACGCTGCGCTCGCGGCCGCTCCCGTGGGCGGCGATCGCCCTGACCGCCGTCGCCGTCGGCGGCGTGCTGCTCCAGCTGGTGTGGTCTGGCGCCATGGACGCGCTGGACGCGGACCCGGCCAAGTCCGGCTGGTGGCGCGAGTACACCTCGGTGTTCATGCAGAACGGCGGCCTTTTCGGCGGCCTGTGGAACCTCGTCACCCTCGCCGCAGTCGCCGCGCTCGCCCAGTGGTACTGGGGCGGCCCGCTGACCCTCGCCTTCTTCCTCGCCGGCATCGTGCTGCCCGGCCGGATCGACACCCTGCTCGGCCTCGGCGACGGCCCCAGCAGCGACCCCCGCAACTTCGCCGGCAGCTCCGGCGCCACCTACTTCCTCGGCGCCACCCTCGCCCTCGCCCTCCTCGCCCGCACCCGCCTCCCCAAGGAGATCGCCCTGGCGGCCGGCGTCCCGGTGCTCGGCCTCGCGATGTGGCTCGCCCAGGACAACGGCCACGGGCTGGTCTCCGTCTACGGCTTCGCCCTCGCCGCCGCGGCGTGGGCCATTCGCCGCCAGGTCCGCCCGGCAGCCGGCCGGACGGCCTGACCCGGGGCGCTGCGGCCGCTCGCGGTACGGCGGGAAGCCCGGATCGGCGGCCCCCGCTGCACCACGGGGCAGCCTCAGGGCTCCACGGCGGCCCCAGGGCTCCACGGCGGATCGCCTCCCCGACACACGACGAAGGCCAGGACCGTCGAGCGGCAATGCCGTTGCTCCAGGCGGGCGGTGGGGCACCGGCCTGCGGCCGATCCGGCGGTGCCGCACCCGCTTCGCTCCGTCCGGCCGGACGGCGGGCGGGGCGCCTTCCGCCGGGTGCCGGTGGCTTCCGGCCGCGCGGCGAGGCCGGAGCACCCACGGGCGCGACGCCTGGCGTACCGTCACCACCAGCGTCCTCGCAGCGGTGCGCAGCTTGTCACCCGAGCGGTGGGAGGCGAGGACGTCGTCCGCAAGGGCCGGCCGACGGCGGCTGTGAAAATCGCTGTCCGACCACCGGAGCACGGTGATAGACATCCGGCGTGGAAAAGAATCTTGAGTTCCCCGACCTGCTGCGACTGATCGATGAACGGTCGACCGCCTTCCGCGCCGCGGTCACCGCCGCGCCCAGTCTCGACGCGCAGGTGCCGACCTGCCCCGGGTGGACGCTGTTCGATCTGGTGAAGCACCTGGGTGGGGGAGACCGCTTCTGGGCCGCCATCGTCGGCGCGGGGCCTGCCGACGCTCCCCCGGCCGAGGCCGCCGCTGCGCGCGCCGCTCTGGAAGTGCCGCGGGAGCGTGAGGCCCTGGTGGCCTGGCTGGCCGCGTCGACGCAGCTGCTGCTGAGCGCCCTGCGCGAGGCAGGACCGGAGAGCGGTTGCTGGGCGTGGTGGAGTGGCCTGCAGACGCCGCGGACCTCCGGCGGTGTCGCCCGGCACCGGGCCCAGGAGAGCGCGGTGCACACGTACGACGCCCAGCTCGCCGGGGGCGCCCCGCAGCCGCTGCCGGTCGAGGTGGCCCTCGACGGTGTGGAGGAGTTCCTGTTCACCTGCGTCGCGACGCCCAGCGCCTGGCCGCACAAGCCCACGGCCTTCGACTTCCACGCCGCCGAGGGCCGCTCCTGGCGCCTCACGGTCGACGGCGACGGCGCACGCTCCGCCCGCATCCCCGCGCCCACCGGCGCGGCCGGCGAGGACTCGGACGCAGCCGGCGCCTCCGTCCATGGCACGGCCAGTGAGTTGGTCATCTACTTGTACGACCGTATCCCGGCCGAATCCTTGCACGTTGACGGAGACGCAGGGCTGCTCGACCTGCTCCGCGCCTGGGAGCCGGGGCACTAGGACGTAGCGGGGGCGGTTGGCTCGCGCAACGGCACTGCCGTCGAGCGGTCCTGACCTTCTGCCGGCGCAGGAGACGTGATGCGAACTCGCGCGGGGTGGCCCCCAACACGCCTTCCCATGCTCCTCGGCACTGTCCAGGCGGGTTCGCACCCGACCGTCCGCTCCAGCGGCTCTACACCGCGCACGTCCCCGCCACCGGCCCGGCGCAGGACCCCGGAGCCATCAGGAGGCGGGGGCGGCCGTGGCCTCCAGTGTCTTCCGGATCGTCCGGATTCCCTGGTCGACCATCGCGGCGATGGGCTCCGCCAGGCTGTGCGGCTGTACGTCGATGATCCAGACGAAGCGGCTGCGGCCGCCGGCTTCGGCGAACACCTGCATGGAGGCGTGGTGGTGGAAGACGTTCAGGGAGCCGCCCACCACCGCGTAGGCGATACGCCGGGCGTCGTCGTCCAGCGAGACGATGAGCTCGTGCACCAGCGTGCCATCCTCGAAGGTCACCAGTCGGACGTCGCCTTCGACGCGGGTGTCGGTGACGAAGCCGGGGGCGAGCTTGTGGTGGACCTCACCCCAGTCGCGGATCGCCGCCCAGATCTCTTCGGGGGCGGCGTCGATCGGGACATCTCGATGAATGGTTGCCACGGGGAATCTCCGTTCGTCTCGGACGGTCAGTTGGTGGTGGTCGTGGCGGTCGTGGCGGGGATCAGGCAGAAGGGGCCGCCCTGGGGGTCGGTGAGGACGACCCACTGACCCTCGCCCGGCTGGAAGGCGGGCTGGGAGGCCCCGAGGGCGAGCAGTTCCCCGACCGCGCTGTCCAGGTCGGGGACGGTGAAGTCGAGGTGCAGGTGGGTGCTCCCCTCGGGCCACCCGGGCGCCTGGTAGCCCTCGACGCGGACGAAAGACAGCCCCGGTCCCGCACTGCCCGCGCTGAGGGAGGAGAAGTCCGGGTCGCTGTGGGTGAGTTCCCAGCCGGTGGCCTTCTGGTAGAAGTCGGCGAGCGCGACCGGGTCGGCGCAGTTGACGACCATGGTGGTGAGCTGTTCGAGAGCGGGCATGAGCGAACTCCTGACATCGCGGAATCGTGAACGACCGGAAGCCCCGCGGGCTTCGGGGAAGATCCTCGCCGGGCCGCCCCGCCCAGGTCTTGAACATCCTTGCGGGGGGCGGGGTTGTCGGACCCGCCCCGTACCGTACGGACCGTGCTCTCCATCCAACCCGTCGCCGCCCGGCCCGGTTTCGACATCAGCGTGGTCGCCTGCCGCAGCGACCACACCCGCTGGTCACCTCCCGAGGTCCGCGGCGACTACCGGGTGGTGCTGGTACGGCGCGGCCGCTTCCGCCGCCAGGCCGCCGGGGCGGCCGCCGACCTCGACACGAGCCTCGCCTACGTCGGCACCCCGGGGGAGGAGGAGAGCTTCGCCCATCCCGCGGGCGGCGACCACTGCACGTCGATCAGCGTGACGCCGGCGCTCTGGCGCTCCCTGGCCGGGGACGGGAACGGGCCGTCGGCGGGGACGGTCTACGTCGACCCCACGCTCGACCTCGCCCACCGGCGCATGCTCACGGCCGCCCGCTCCGGGGACGTCGACTACGCCGTCACCGAGGAACTGCTCACCCTGCTCGCGACCACTGTCGCCCGCACGGTGCCCGGGCCGACGCCCACGGCAGGCTCCTCGGCCCGCGACCGCGCGCTCGTCACCGCCGCCCGCGAGGCGATCGCCGACGAGCACCCCGCCTCGACCAACCTCGTCTCCCTCGCCGACCTACTCGGCGCCTCCCCCTACCGCCTGAGCCGCGCCTTCCCGCGAGAACTCGGCGTCTCGGTGACCCACTACCGCCACCGCGTGCGCATCGGCCGCGCCCTCGACCGCCTGGAGGCCGGCGAAACCAGCCTCAGTGCCCTGGCCGCCGACCTCGGCTACGCCGACCAGGCCCACCTCACCCGCACCCTGCGCCGCCACCTCGGCCACACCCCGACCGCCCTGCGCCGCCTGCTGGCACCCGGCGAACGCGGCGAGCGCCAGGCGACGGTGGGCTGACGGGCCGCAGCGGGTTCGAACAGAACCGAGACCACGAGACGACGAAGGCCCGGACCGCCGAGCGGTCCGGGCCGTCGTTCACCCTCGCGGGCAGAGGCGGAGGAGACGAGATGCGAACTCGTGCGGGGCTGCCCCCGACACGCTTTCCACGTGAGTGCCGGGCAGGAGGGCGTCAGGCTTGCCTCCCCCGCGGGGCCGACCCGGGGAGGGGCCGACGGTTCGGCCGGGGTCAGGAGCCCGGGGGCACCGTGCTCCACTGCTGGGAGCGCGCCCCGTCGTACATGCGCAGGGCGACGGCGCTGCCCAGGCGCATGCCGTCGGTGAGGGCGAGGTCGGGGTGGGTGGCGGGGGAGATCCTGACCTTGCCCTGCCCCACGTTGCGCACGCTCCACTGCTGGTTCTTGTCGTTCTGGTCGCAGGGCCGGAGCGTGACGGAGCCGCGGGAGCCGCTCGGCGCGGTCAGGCAGGTGCCCGTCGCCTTGTTCTTGATGAGCTGTTTCCCGGCGATGGTGCTCAGGTTCCACAGCTGGCGGTCGTTGTTGCGCTCGGGAGCGGCCACGACGACCCGGCCGCCGCGGTCGGCGGCCAGGTTCCTGGCCGAGTCGTCGCCCCGCGGCCAGACCCGGAGCTGGTTCCAGTTCCCGGTCTGCTTGGACGGATCCGTCGTCTGCTGCGGGGCCTGGGAGACGGCGGTTCCGGTGGCCGCCAGCGCCAGCCCGGGCGTGCCGGCCAGCAGCACGGCGGTGACGGCAGCGGTCGCGATGCGCTTCGCAGGAGACATGGTTATCACTCTCATGTGTTTTCCCTTGTGGGGTGTCCGAGAGGCGTGCGGCTTCCTCGGCGGATGACGCCGGAAGCCCTGCGGGTCCACGGGGTCCCCCTGGGCCCGCCGGTCGCCTGGAGCGGCGCGGTGCGGGGCCGCGCCGGGGGTGTCCGAGGGGGCGGTTCGCGCTGCGCCCCGGCCGCCGGGCCTCCTGTGCCCGGTGGCGCTTCGTAGCCACCCCGACCAGGCTAGCCAGATGTCCGCCCGCTCGCAGCTTCGGATGAAGGCGCAGGTCACGGCCGTGGGGGTGGGGTGAGCCGGGGCACTGTACGGCGAGTTGCGCGGCACCGCACGTCCGGGAGGGGCGGGGGCGCTTCGGGGCGGAGGGGATGGAGGGGGTGGGCGAGGGGTGGGCGAGGGGTGGGAAAGGCGCGGCCGCCGCCCGGCGCGGTGCGCGGGCGGCGGCCGTGGAGCGGGCGCAGCGTCAGGAGCAGCTGTTGAACGTCGCGCTGGTGTTGGCGATGTAGAGGGTGGCGCCGGCGGTGGGGTCGGAGCTGAGCGGGACGGTGACGGTGTCCTCGGCCGTCCACGGGATGCCGTGGGCGTCGAAGGTCCAGGTGCCGGTGACCTTGCGGGCGACCTTGGCGAGCGTCACCCAGCCGTACTCCTGGGGCGGGACGGTGACGGTCACGCTGTTGTTGACGCTCCTCGACCCGTGCCACTCGTTGGTGTAGTTCAGCGAGGAACTGACCGTCCCCGTCAGGACGTTGCCGGGGGCGCCGGCGGACATCTGGGTGCCCATGTCGGCGCCGATGGAGTTGGACCAGCCGCTCTCGTCGGTGACTCCGAAGGACTGCTGGACGGCGCTGCTGGTGTTGTTGAACCAGACCGCGGAGACGCAGGTGCGCGGCAGCGGCGCGGCCGGCGCCTCGCTCTTCGTGGCCCAGGAACAGCTGGAGGGGTCCTTCTGGCACTGCTTGGCGCCGTGGTCGACGGCCAGGTTGCGGGCGGCGGTCGGGAAGCCGGTGGACCACTGCTGGTTGACGGTGCCGTTGCAGGCGTACTGGTCGGTCCAGGCGTCGTCGTAGTTGCCGCCGAGCAGCAGGTCCAGGCAGGTGTTGTCGCCGGCGTGGCGGATCATGAACGCGTCCCCGCCGCCTTGCGCGGGCTGGAAGTACCAGCGCTGGCTGGCCTGCCCGGCGCAGGTCTGCTGGCGCAGCGCAGGGGTGAAGAAGGCCAGGTCGACGCACTTGCCGGTGTCGTTGTTGACGATGGCGAAGGTGGAGTCGGCGGGGTTCACGCTCAGGCGCCAGGACTGGTGGTAGCCGGGCGCGGAGTTGGTGACGATGTAGACGCCGTCGCCGGTGTTGCCGTTCTGGACGTCGAGTTGGCGCCCGTTGCTGAGCGACTTGATGGTCAGGCACTGCTGCGGTGAGGAGCAGGCGGCGAGCGGGGCGGGAGAGGCGGGTACGGCCGCGCGGGCGGGTGCAGCGGTCAGGCCCAGGGCGGCGCAACAGGTGACCAGGAGGGCCGCGAACAGGCGCAGCCAGGGCGCGGTGCGGCCGGGTGTCGTGGTGGGCAAGGGTTTTCCTTTCGTCGGGGAGAGGAGGGGCGGGAGGGGCTCACGGGGCGGCGGCGAAGGCCGCCTCCAGGCGCGGGACGTAGTCCGCGAGGTCCTGCGCCCAGCAGCCCGGGGTGTGGCCGCCGTGGCAGTCGGCGCCCCAGCCGGTGCCGTCGCCGTAGTCGACGTAGCGGTACGGCAGGCCGAGCGTGTCCAGGCGCTGCTTGAGGCGCTTGGCGGTGCCCTCGGCCCAGAACTCCATGTCGGCGGGGTTGTTGTTGCCGTTGCCGGTGTAGACGGCGATGCCGGTGTGGGCGAGCGTGGCCGCGCGCGCGACGGGGTCGGCGGCGTTCCAGCGCCAGTCGGCGTTGAACACCGGGTACGGGGTGCCGAAGATCGCGTCGCTGGAGACGGTGGGGCCGAAGTCCAGGCCGCAGGGGCGGCCGTCGCTGGGGCCGCAGAGCACGGTGCCGACGTTGGTCAGGGTGGCGACCACGGCGCCGCGGATGATCATCTCGTCGGTGGAGAGGTCGTTGGCGCCGGACATGGTGAGGACCTGGCCGAACAGGTCGGGGCGGTCCTGGGCGTAGTGCAGGGCGCCGAAGCCGCCCATGGACAGCCCGCCGACGGCCCGGTGGGCGCGGTCGGTGCGGGTGCGCAGGTTGGCGTCGACGAAGGGCAGGACCTGGGTGAGGTGGAAGGTCTCCCAGTTCTGCGCGCCGGCGGCGGTGTTCTGGTCGAGCCAGTCGGTGTACCAGCCGCGCAGGCCGCCGTCCGGGATGACGGTGATCATCGACTGGGCGGCGGTCAGCGCGGGGTAGGCCAGCGCCGGGTCGCTCGGGTTGTCCGAGGCGCCGTGCAGGAAGTACAGCACCGGGTAGCGCTTGTCGGGCCGGGCGGCGTAGTCGGCGGGCAGCAGGATGCGGATGGTGTGCGCTCCGGCGACCTGCGGGGTGGTGACGGTGACGACGAAGTTGGTGGCGGTGCCGGTGGCGGCGCCGACCTGGGTCAGCCCGAAGCCGTCGGTCAGGGGCGGCGGCGCGTCGGCCTCGGCGGCCTCGGCGCGTACGGCGGGTACGGCGGGCGCGACGTACGGCGCTGCGGCGGAGGCCGCCGCGGCGGGCGCGGCGAGCGGGAGCAGGCAGGTGGCCAGGGCGGCGAGTGCTGCCGCGCGGGCGCGCCGGAGCCGGGCAGGGGGCATGGGCGTCCTCGATCTTCTGTGATCTGACTGATCACCGACAACTCTTGCCAGGGGCGACGCCCCGACGCCAGAGCCTCCGGCGGCGCACCTGGGCCACCGGCGCATGTGCGCCACCCGCGCGGGTAGCCTCCCCCGGCCCCGACCGGGGCGCTCGACGACAGGAGGCTTCGTGCACGACGTGCTGGAACCGGACTCCGAACGCGGCCGCGTCTACCACGCCCTGGTCGGCCGGCCCCGCGCCCGCGTGCCCGAACTGGCGCGGGAGAGCGGCCTGGACGAGGACGCCGTGCTCGCCGTCCTGCGCGACCTCGCCGACGAGGGCGTGGCGGTGGCCTTCGACACCACCGACAGCGCCGACGACCGCGACCACGCCTGGGAGGCACTGCCGCCCGCCCGGGTCGTCGAGGCGGTGCTGCAGCACGACGCGCTGCGCCAGGCCACCGCCCGCCGGGCCGGCGCCGAACTGGAGCGGCTCTACCGCTTCGCGCGGCGCGACACCGGAAGCTACGGCGCGCTGGAGGTGGTCGACGACCCCGCCGGGGTGCTGGCCGCCAGCCGCCGTCTCCAGCTGGCGGCCCGTCACCAGGTGCGGGTCATCGACGTGCCGCCGTACTCCGGCAGCCGCGCCCACTACCTCGACCAGGAGGTGCTGCAGCGCCGCCGGATGGCGGCGGGGGTCAACTACCGGGTGATCTACCAGGGGTGCGCGTTCCAGGACCCGGTGGTCGGGCCCAACATGGCGCGGATGGTCGAGGCGGGGGAGCAGGCCCGGACGTTGGACGAACCGCCCCTCAAGCTCGCCATCGGGGACGACGACCTTGGCATCGTCACGCTGCCCGCCGACGACCGCCCGGGGGTCGTCTCGCTGCTGATCCGGCCCTCGGGACTGTTGAACGCCCTGAGCGCGGTGTTCGAGACGCTGTGGCGCTTGGCGGTGCCCGCGTCGATGGCGGAGGTGGACCTGCGGATCGACGAACGCGACCGGCGGATCCTGACGCTGATGGCGGGCGGCGCCACGGACGACGCCATCGCCCGCAGGCTGGGGCTGGGGCGGCGCACCGTGGTGCGCCGGGTGTCGACGCTGCTGGCGCACCTGGGCGCCACCACCCGCTTCCAGGCGGGGGTGCAGGCCGCGCGCCGGGGGTGGCTGTGAGCGGCGGGTACGGTTCGGCGTGAGAAGTCGGATCGGCCGACTTCTCACGCGGGGTAGTGGTCGCGGCCGCCGTCGGAGCGGCTTGGCGGAGTCCGGGCCGGATGGTTACCGGCCCGTGTCCGCCCAGCTGATGCGGAGTTCGCGCTCGCCGAGGGGGAGGGAGAGGGCGGGGGCGTCGGCGAGGTCGCGGATGATGTCGCGCCGGGCGCAGGGGCCGGTGAGGCGGCGCTCCAGGACGTAGTGCTGGAAGCGGGACATCGGCAGGTGGCAGACCGAGTCCCAGATCCGTTCGAGGGTGTCGGCGTTGAGGGTGTGGACGGCGGGCGGGTGGTGGCCCGGCAGTTCGACGAGGATGTCGTGGTCGTCCCTCACGCGGCCACCTCGCACCAGACGATCTTGCCCGTGTGCTCGCGCGAGGAGCAACCAGTGCGGGTGGAGAGCGACTTGACGAGGTGGAGGCCGCGCCCGGCCTCCCCGTCCAAGGTGAGGGCGCGCAGGACGGGCTCGCGGTCCCGCCGGGCGTCGTGCACTTCGATGCGCAGGCGCGCGGGGTCGAGGTCGAGGGCGAGGTAGATGAGGTGCCCCGCCGGCGTGCCGTGCAGGAGGGCGTTGGTCACGAGCTCCGAGACGATCAGGAGCCCCGGGTCGAGGAAACGGGCCCCGTTCGGGGCGCAGCCGAGGAGTTCGGCGAGGTACAGGCGCCCCTCGCCGGGAGCGCGGCGGCTGCGCGGCAGCCAGGCGGTGGAGGAGTGGGAGGACATGGCGAAGTCACCTTCCAGGCACGAAGTTTGAAGCCATGCGGGGCCGGGCGGAGGCATGGGGATGCCCGGCAGTAGGCCGGGCTTCTGTCACTCAGGAGACCCGAAGTGCTACTCCCTGTAGCATGCTCTGCAATGGCTAAATTGTGCAAGCGCACTTCCGTGCAATTGCATGGTGTCGCAAGATTCGTGTGATCACCCAGGGAGGTGGCAGACTGTGACCCGACGTCAACCAAGAGGGAGCGGCGAGCGTGGACAGTCCAACTGTGCTGCGCCGTAGGCTCGGCTCCGAGCTGCGGCGATTGCGCGAACGGACCGGGCGTCAGGCCAAGTCGGTTGCTGACGAACTCGGCTTCAGTGCATCCAAGGTGTCGCGGATCGAGTCGGGTCAGACGCCCCTGAAGGAATCCGATGTTCGCGCGATGCTCGAACTGTACGGCGTGCGCGACGAGGCCGAGTTGCGGCAGATGATCTCGCTGACTCGCCGCAGCACACAACGCGGCTGGTGGCACGACTACACGGACACACTGCCGGACTGGTTCCAGACCTACGTGGGTCTTGAGGCCGACGCTGCCCGGGTTCGCTCCTATGAGTCCGAGTTGGTTCCTGGGCTGTTTCAGACCGCCGGCTACGCGCGCGAAGTGTTTCGGACCTTCTGGTCGGAGCAGAACAACGGCCAAGACATCGAACGGCGGGTGAAGCTCAGGCTGCAACGCCAAGAGCTCATCCGGAATCCGGAACCACTCGCCGTACACGCCGTGCTTTCCGAGGCCGCCTTCCGGCGCGAGGTCGGCGGCGCTCAGGTGATGACGAAGCAGGTCAGCCACCTGGTCGAGCTTGCGCAACTGCCCAATATCACCATCCAGGTGATTCCGTTCAGCGTGGGTGCTCACGCGGCGATGGGCACGAATTTCCGCATACTCTCCTTCTCGGACGTGCCTGGCGAGGTTGCCTTCTGTGAGTCGGTCAGCAGCAGCCTCTACATCGAGAAGAAGGTAGACATCGTTCGATACGAGACTGTCTTCAACCAACTAACGTCGCTGGCGATGGCTCCGGAGGACTCCATCTCCTGGATGCAGAAGCTGGTGACAGAAGGGTACGGAGCATGAACTGGCGTAAGAGTAGCTACAGCAACCCCTCTGGTGGCGACTGCGTCGAGGTCGCCGAGGGCGCCATCGGCATCGTTCCGGTCCGGGACAGCAAGGATCCTGACGGGCCGGCTCTCGCGTTCACTCCCGATGCGTGGCAGTCCTTCGTCGCGGGTGTCCAGGCGGGCGACTTTCCGGCCGGGTCCTGAAGCGCTTCTTACCGGGCGGCCCCGCGGAGTGCGTGGGGCCGCCCGGGCCTTTCCGGTGTGGAGTGCCTTGGCCTCGCAACGGGGGCGAGCGGAAAACCCGGGCCTCCACGCCTCCGCGTGACTACCGTGCTGCCGGGTAGATCCTCCCGACCGATGAGGGGCCGAGTCGTGCTGACCAGACCGCACCCGCCGTAGGTACCTCTGGAGAGCCCAGAGGGCCTCACGGAGGCTCTTGATGTCCCGAACCGTCCGCACGACTCCCAGGCAACTCCGCGTCCAGGAACGCGCATCGGAGTCCATATCCCTGTACGACCTCCGCTACACCCGCGCTGAACTGGGCCGGGCTGCCCGCGAAGGCCGCCGCCCCGCCCCCAAGAAGACACGGCATCGGATCACCTTCCGGCGGTCGGTGGCGCTCGACTGCAGGACGGGCTCGTTCTCCGTCGAGATCGCCACGGCCGAAAGCCGTGCCCGGCTCCAGGGCCGGCTCGACGCCCAGCGGATCCGTGGACTGCACCGCGCCGGCCACGACATCGACGGTGCGGACATCCCTCCGGTCCGCCACCGTCACGATGCGCTCTGGCACGCCTGGTAGGGACGAAGTACTGCCGGCGGCCCCGCGTGCCGGGCGGGGCCGCCTTTCTGGGAACGCACGTCCTCTTGCCCGAGAGCGCACAGCAGGCGCCCCGGGCGTCCGCTGCGGCCGGGAGTGTTCACCGGTGCGGCAGACTGGCCGAATTCGGTCCTTTCGGGAGGGTGTGTGCTGCTGCTCGACCTCGACACGGTGTCGCCCCGTGAGCGCGTGGACGCGTTCCACCACGCGCTGACGGATTCACTGGTGCCCAACGACGTCTTCCACGAGGAGCCGGAGACCGGCATCCACGCGCGCATGGAACTGTGGCGCGTCGGCGGCCTGGACCTCTTCGCCACCCGGAACTCGGGCTTCGAGGTGCGCCGTACCGCCCAGCACGTGCGCCACCACAGGAGCAGCCCCATCGTCTCGGTCTCGCTCCAGCCCCTGGGCGTCCACCGGGCCGAGGTCGCGGGCCGGCGGACACTCCTGGGCGCAGACGACATCTGCGTCTTCCACGAGCTGTCGCCCCGCGTGTACGGCTGGTCCGGCGACGGCGCCTCCCAGGCCATCATGTTCGACATGGACCGCCTCGGCGTGCCGGTCGACGACGTGGTGCGGGCCTCCCGGCGGCTGCGCTCCAGCCCGCTCCACGGCCTGGTGCTGCAGCACCTGCAGGGCCTGTGGCGCGATCCCGGCCGGCTGGAGGCCGACCCCGGCGCGCAGGCCCTGGGGGCCGCCACGACGGAACTCGTGCGCGCGCTGCTCCTGTCGGCCGCGCACGCCGAGGAGAGCGTCGAGGTCCGGTCGACGATGGACGACACCCTGCTCACGCGGGTCCTCGCCTACGCGCGCTCCCACCTCGCGGACCGCGACCTGACGCCGGAACGGATCGCGGCCGAGCACGCCGTCTCGGTGCGCCGGCTCTACACCCTGCTCGGCGGGGCGGGCATCAGCCTGGAGCAGTGGCTCATCGAGGAGCGGCTCGGCAAGGCCCGGCGCATGCTGGCCTCCAAGCGCTACGACCGCCTGACCGTCGCCGCGGTCTCCGCCCGGTGCGGGTTCAGCAGTCCGAGCCACTTCAGCCGCCGTTTCCAGGCGGCCAGCGGGGTGTCTCCGAGCGAGTGGCGCCGGCTCGGCGGCGCCGTCCCCGTGGACGAGCCCGTGGACGACCCCGTGGTCGACCCCGAGTGAACTCACGCGTGCAGGGCGGTGTGCAGGGCGTCCGTCATCTGGATGCGCGCCGCCGCGGACGCCTCCGTGCCGCGCAGCCGGTCGAACAGGACGAACCCGTGGATCGTGCCGTGGTAGCGGGCCGACACGACCGGGACGTCCGCCTGTCGCAGCCGTGCCGCGTACGCCTCGCCCTCGTCCCGCAGGACGTCGGCCTCGGCGGTGACGACCAGCGCCGGCGGCAGCCCCACCAGGCACTCCACGGGCGCGCGCAGCGGTGACACGGCGCCCCGCGCGCGGTCCCGCGGGTCCGGCGCGTACTGCTGCCAGTACTCCCGCATGGCGGCGCTGCTCAGGAAGTACCCCTGCGCGAACTGGCGGTAGGACGGGGTGTCCATCGCCGCGTCGGTCACCGGGCAGACCAGCACCTGGTGGCGCAGGCGCGGGCCGCCGCGGGTGCGCGCCACGAGGGTGAGCGCGGCCGCGTGCAGGGCACCCGCGCTGGCGCCGACCACCGCGATCCTGCTCCCGTCGAGCCGGCAGCCCGCGCCGTGCCCGGCGATCCACCGGGCCACGGCGTACGCCCGCTCGACGGCGCCCGGGTGGCGGGCGTGCTCCGGCGCGTCGTACTCGGGCACCACCACGGCCGCGTCCGCGCCGAGCACCAGGTCCACCAGCAGCTGCTGATGCGCCTGGGCGTCGGTCAGCATCCAGCCGAGCCCGTGCAGGTAGAGCACCACCGGCAGCGGCTCGCACGCACCCGCGGGACGCAGGATCCGCACCCGGATCCGGCCGCCGTCCCCGTGTTTCCCGTCCCCGCCCGGCACGGCCAGCCACTCCTCCTCGACCTCGGGCTCCTCGCGGCCGCCGCCGTCCCACAGCGCGGCCATGCGCTCCCTCGCCGCGGCGCCGTCGCCGTGCGGGGGAGCCGGCCACGGGCAGGACTCGACGAAGGCACGCGTCTGACGCCCGAGGACGGGACTCACCCGGGGAACGTGGACGTCTTCGGGCACGAGTACTCCTCCGCGGGGGTGGTTTCACCGGTCGTTCACGACGGACCGGGGGATCAGCCTGTGGCAGTTCCGCACCGGACGCACCAGGGCCCGGGCATCCCGGCGGGCACAGGCAAGAGCCGTGCACCGTGGGGCATCGCGGCGGTGCCACGGTGTTCCGGGGGCGAGCGGGACCGGAACACCGTGGCACCGGAGCCGATCCGGGCACCGGTGCCGATCCAGGCCCCGCCTGCCCCGCGCCGCACCGGGACGACCACGAATGAGGACTGCCATGACCGAACAACGGCGGCGAGCCCGCCTCGGCCGTGCCGCGCTGCGACAGCTGATCGAGGAACTCGCGGAGTCGCTCGGCCGGTCCGTGGTCCTGGCCGACCCCTCGCTCCGGGGCGGCTGCGTGAGCCGGCACTTCGACGACGCGGACCGGGCCCGCGTCCACAGCCTCCTCCAGAAGAGGGCGAGCCGCGAAGTCGCCCGCCACGTCCTCGACCAGGGCGTCACCCGCTGGCCCCGGCCCGGGTTCATCGAGGGCCGGGACGACCTCGGACTGCAGCCCCGCTACTGCGTGCCGCTGCGCGAGCGCGGCCACTTCCTCGGCCTGCTGATGGTCATCGCACCGGACGCCACCCTGACCCCCGAGGAGACCGAGGCCATCGCCCGGGCGACGCCCGCCATCGTCGGCCAGCTGTACGCCGACCACGTCCTGGCCGACGCCGAGCGGGCCAGGGAACAGGAACTCCTGTTGTCGCTGCTGGGAGAGGACCCCGCCGCCCGCGCCGAGTCCCGCCGCCGGTTCCTGGACGACGGACTGCTCCCGGACGCCCCCCACGCGGTGGTCAGCGTCGTGCAGGCGCCCCGCTGCCGGGTGTCGCCCGGGCAGGTGGCGGCCGCACTCTCCGGGGCACTGGAGGGACTGCGGCGCACCCGGTCGGCACACACCGCCTCCGCGGTCACCCCGGACCGGGTCGTCCTGCTCCAACTCGCCGACCGGCCACTGGAACCGGAAGCACTCCGGGAGCAGTCCCGGCACATCATGGACGTCCTCGGCGCCCGCCTGGACGCCTCGGCCGCCCCCGTCATCGGCATCGGCGGCCAGCAGAGCGGTCTCGCCGGCGCCCGGACCTCCTACGAACAGGCGCTCGTCGCGGTGCGCGCGGCCCGCCGGATACCCGCCCTGAAGGACATCGGCGCGTGGGAGGAACTCGGCGAACTCGCCGTGCTCCTGCAACTGCCCGACCGCGCCCTGAACGCGTCACTCGTCCCCAAGCCGCTGCGCACCCTGCTGGAATCCGGCGGAGGCCACCGCCTGGAGGAGACCCTGCGCTGCTTCCTCGACCACGCCGGATCGACGACCAGGACCGCCGAGGCCCTGCGGATCCACCGCACCTCGCTGCACTACCGGCTGCGGCAGATCCAGGAGATCACCGGGCTCGACCTCGACAGCGGGGCGGACCGGATGACCCTGCACATGGGCCTGCGCATCCGGGAGCTCCTCGTCTCCCTCGGTACGGCCGGCGACCTCGCCCCGGCCGGCGAACCCGCCACCCCCGGCACCGAGGACGGACGCCACCGATCCCGGACCACCGAGGCCGCCACCACCACCGGAAGGGGCACCGCCACCGCCACCCGGACACCTCCCGCCGCACCGCAGGACCGGGCCCGGCGCACGGCGGACGTCCACCCGGCACATCAGGTCCCGCCGCAGCGCACCCGCACCGCCCGCGAGCGCACCGCCCGCGAGCGCACCGCCCGGCCCGTCACGGCCGACGGCCACAGACGGGCCGAAGCCGCCTAACTTGATCTTTGACCTGTGCGGCGAGGTCGAGGGGTGCCGGGCTTCTTCGTTCGCTTCGTCGTGTCCGTTCTGCGGGCTGTGTGGATGTCGTAGCGCAGGGTTGGGTGGGTGTTCTTGCGACCGGGGGGCGTCCAGGGCCAGGGCGGCTGGTTTGCGGTGCCCCGGCCGGGCAGGCGGCCTTGGGACGGAGGTTTCGGAATCCTCGCCGGACGCGGGCCGGGGTCAGACGTTCGGGTGGTGCGGGCTTCTCCCAGGGGCGGCGCAGGACGAAGTTCCGGACCTCGTGGTGGGATCAGAGCCAGCCCTGCTGCGCCGCCTTGATGCCGGCCTCGAATCGGCTGGAGGCGCCCAGGCGTTCCATGATGGAGGCCATCTGCCGGTTGACGGTACGGGAGGAGATGCCCAGGCGCTGGCCTGCCGTGTCGTCCGTGAGACCGGCGCCGAGCAGGCGCAGAAGTTCGCGCTCGGTGTTGCTCAGGCCGGTGGCGGGGTCCTCGGAGCGGACTGCGCCGAGGGGGACGGCGGTGGCCCAGGCCTGGTCGAAGAGTTCACAGAGGGCGCCGACCAGTCCGGGCTCGGTGACGTACAGGGCGCCCTTGCGGGTGTCGCGGGGGTCGATCGGGACCAGAGCCCGGGCGCGGTCGACGAGGACCAGGCGCTGAGGGATGACCGGGGCGGTCCGGACCTCGCTGCCCAGGCTGAGCAGCCACTGCGCATAGGCGGTGGTGTGGGGATCGTTGCGGGTGGCGTCCTGGTAGAGGGACTTGATGGTGACGCCGCGGGCAATCGTGTCGGCGTTCCCGTCGCGGCCTGCGGCAAGGTCCTCCGGGCGCTGCCTGGCGCCGGGGTGGACGCCGAGAACCTCGGAGGTGGCGCTGTGGCCGAGGAGTTCGAGTCGGGCCTGGATCGCGTCCATGCCGAGCAGGCGCTCGCTGTGGGTGGCGCGGCTGTCGGCGCGGTCGGCCACCATGCGGGTCACCGCCGCACGGGAGGCGGCCAGCTCGGCCTGGCGGGCGGCCAGGTCGGCCTCCTGGCGATCCAGCATGGCCGCCAGGCCGAGCTCGGGGGCGATCGCGCGCAACTGCCCGGGGTGCTCACTGGAGGCGCGCACCAGCATCAACCGGGCCAGTTCGTCCAGGCAGTCATGGACCTGGCTGGACGCCAGGCCGCTGGTGGCCGCGAGTTCGTCGACGCCGTGGCCGGGGTGGTCGAGCAGGGCCTGGTAGACGGCCCCGGCTGTGGCGGTCAGACCCAGTGTCTCCAGCATGTCGGCGCATCCTCCGTCACGACACCGCCCCCCGCGGCGTCTCTCGGCCTCATGATCGCAGCCGCGTCGGCCCGGGTGAAGATCTTGTGTCCGGCTTCACGTTGCTGTGCTGCCGACGCTACCGAGGGTGACGTCTTTGGTCAAACATGTATTCGAATGAGACTCCCTGTCGACCAATAAAAGTCGTGGACATGACATGGTGTCGAGATCCCGCCTGGCGACTTGGCGACAGCCGGAAGTCCTTCCGGAGAGGTCGATCGACGGCGAAGCTATTCATCGCCGGCCGGGAAACAGCCCGAACGGCGACCGGACGAAGCGTCACCGCGGGACGCGAGCTCCGGATCGAGCACACCCATCACTTCCCCTCAGAGGAGCGCTGCCATGATTCACAGCCGTCTTGCCAAGGCCGCCGCGGTCGTCACCTTCGCCGCCGGAGCCGCCGTCCTGCTGCCTGCCGCCTCGGCCTCCGCCGTCACCATCGCGTCCGCCACCGCCCCGGCAGCCGCCACGACCACCACCGTCATCGTGGCCGCCTCGGACAACCTCACCTGGGGCTGAGCTGCGTGGAGATCGTTTACGCCAGCCTGCACCGCCGTCCTGCGGCAGAGCCGGCCGCCGTGGGCGAGGTGGCCGAGATCATCGACGCCGTCTGGGCGCACAGCATCGCCGAGGACAATCTCGAACACGTCAGCGGGCAGGCCGGTTGCGACCGCATCGACCTGATCCTCTTCCTCCGCGGTGTGGACGGTCCTGACGTCGAGAACGCACAGCGGCGGGTCCGCGCCTTGTTGCAGCGCAGCCGCCTCGCGTCATCGGTCCTGCGGGACCGCTACCTGGCCCCGCACCCGCCCGCCGGGCTGGACGAGGCAAGCCTCAACGCCTGACGTCCTGTTCGCCGCCCGGACACCCTTTCCCTCCGCCGCCATCGGCGCGGATGACACCCGTCAGCGGATCCCGCCGACCGCTGTTCCTGCAGGACAGCCGTCGTGACCGCCGTCCGCCGCGCCAACTCTCGGCCGCAGAGGCCGATCGCACGACCTCCATTCCTCCCAGGCGCCGCTGTGTGCCTTCCGTCAGGAGTACCCCCATGTCTGCCAAGGTCTCGAAGTTCGCCCGGACCGCGCTCGCCGCCGCCATTGCCATCTCCGGCACGGTCGCCACCACGGCCCTCGCCACCAGTACCGCCCACGCCACCACCACGTCGGTGACCAACGGTCAGATCAGCCGGAGCGAGATCCTCGCGCGAGCCCAGTACTGGTACAACCAGCGGGCCAACATTCCCTACAGCCAGGGCGGTAACTACCCCGACCAGCAGGGCGCGAGCTACCGCACGGACTGCTCCGGCTTCGTGTCCATGGCCTGGCACCTGAGCGCCCCCGGCCTCAGCACCAAGGGTCTGCCCGGCGTGTCCCACGAGATCAACCGCAGCGACCTGCGACCTGGTGACGTCCTCAACGACTACGAGGACCACGTCATCCTCTTCGAGAAGTGGCAGGACGCCGCGCACACCGTCTTCGACTACTACTCGTTCGGCTCGACCCCGGTGAAGCACGTCCTCGGCGTCTCCATCAACGCCCCGTACTTCGACTCCCACCCCAACAGCCTCTACAAGGCGCTGCGGTACGACAACGTGGTCGAGGACGCCGCTGCGAGCAATGTGCAGTTGGGCATCGTGGGTGCTGATGGTGCGCAGTACAGCCAGTACGGGAACTACGCGTCGGGGTCGTTCAACTCGTCGTGGAC